>JBBRRH010000005.1:0-69450 GCA_038201105.1 Nitrososphaera sp.
GAGACAGACCTTTCTTGCTCAGATAAACGTAAAGCTCTGTTGAATCCTTAAAGTCATATTTGGAATAATCCATGTTAAGGTCTTGAGGACCTTGTTTAGTTCCTTCAGCCTTTTGAGCCTGAGCATTATTGTTATTGTTATGAATGTTAATCTCTTCGGTTGTCATTAGTGAATGGTTATAACGACGTTATTATATATATATTTCTTCCAATAAACTTTCATTAGTATGACTATTCAGCGTAATTTTAAGCAATATACAATGACTAAATTTGGCTGATTTATGTGAATCCGGATGTATCGATTTAAATATCAATATTGCTATGAGGTATATATCTAAAAAGTAAGTGGAATGATGGTTCATTCGGATTGTAATGAAATATAATGTCAGAATCCGGTCTTTTACATCCTAGAAATCATTTGTAATGGATTTAAGAATATCTTAAACTTCAACAAGTCGACCGACTCATACAGGTAATGATTACGGACTGGTCCGAAAACTTTCAATAGTCATAATATGCAGCCTATTCGAATAAACCTCAGTAGAATGATACAAGTTTTCTTCCCCGCAATTTGGATGCGGCTAAAGGCCTTGCTTTGCGAAGATCTAATAGGCAAGACAACTAATTCCTGAATTGATGATTAATTCTCCAAATTATTCATGGTATGGAAAATAGCCATCTAATAAAAATGACTCATAATGGAACGATTAAATAAAGAAAATTCAACTTCACAATTGCATAGATCTGTAGGTGCTTAAAATGATAGTAGACCTTAATTTGAACTCCAAGACAGTATTGGTGATTGGAGGAGGGACTGAAGGAATGCGAAAAGTCCACGGATTGCTAGGGCAAGGATGTGATATAACTGTGATTGACACTCGGATCAATAAGGATCTGTTACATCTCGAACAACAAGATAAAATTAAGATTATTCAACAAACAATGACAGATATATCGTTCATGGATAGTTTCAAAAACATTTTCCTTGTCTTGGCCGCCACTGATGACAAAAATCTGAATAGGAAGATCTTAGAAAAAGGTCGGGCAATGGGAGCATTTGTTTACGCTGCCGATGACCCTACGGTAAGCGATTTTTCATATGCATCGTTAACTAACATTGAAGGTGTCTTGCAAGTAGCAATCTCTACTTATGGAAAAAGTCCAATCATGGCAAGAAAGATAAGGATGAGAATAGAAAGAATTTTGCATAGAATCATAAAAACTTCTGATTTGGATAACATACTCTTGCAGGATTTCGCTAGGAGCTTGGCAAAACAGAGAATAAAGTCTATTAAAGAGCGTAAACAGTTGCTCTACTCTTTATTAAAGAATAGGGATATCCAGAACTTGATACTCTCTAGAAAGCTTGAAGAAGCAAAGAAAATCACACGAAGGCTAATAAAGAATTGGCAGGAGATCCAGAAGTAATGACGCACAGCGATGATTCCTTGAAATTAGTGAATCTTCGAGTCACTTACAAGAACGCACCAATTCATGTACTCGAAAAATTCGCGTTCAAGGATGTAAAGGGGGCGAATGAGTTGTTCTTAGGCAACCATAAGGTTAAGGAATGCGTGATAGTGCAAACATGTAATCGTGTAGAATTATTTGTTGCCATTCAGAATCAGTTGCCTCAAGAAATCCTCCAAAAATGGGCTTCAGTGACTGACCTATCAAATTCCCTAGTGAAATTCATAGAAATTAGTGAGGACAATAACGCATTCAGACACCTTTTGAGTTTGACGTCGGGACTAGAATCATTGGTAGTGGGTGAAGACCAAGTTCTTGGACAAGTCAAACGAGCCTTTGAATTCGCTCGTCATAACAAACATGCCGGCTCTTATCTGTCTTTAGTCTTCAGCCACGCAATTAAAACTGGAACTAGAATCAGAAATCAAACTGGCTTGAACAAGGGCAGTGTTTCCATTGGTTCAATAGCAGTTAACTTGGCTGAAGATTATTTTGATGATTTGCAGGACAAGAATGTACTGGTTATAGGAACAGGTGAAAGTGCAAGCCTCATCTCAAAGTCTTTGACCAAACGACATGTTGGTTTCATGGTAGCTAGCAGAACTTACGAACGAGCCAAGTCTTTTGCTCAAACAGCTGGAGGGAAACCAATTGAATTCGAAGCTGCGTTAACTTCGTTTGACAACGTTGACCTAATATTTGTTTCAACTACGGCTCCATACTATCTTGTGACCTTTGATAGAGTTCAAACTGGGATGACCCAAAGAAAACATGGAATGATGATATTTGACCTTTCCAATCCACGAACAGTAGAGGACAACGTCGCTTCTATACCTGGGGTAAAGCTAGTCAATATGGACCAAATAGCTGAGATCGTAGATAGGAACATGCGACATAGACAACACGAAATTAGATATGCCGAAACTATGATTGACAAAGAAATGGAGCGCATTGACGCATTGTTCAGGAAGATGAAAGCGGAACCGTTTGTCGTTTCAATTTTTAAGAGAGTTGATGATGTTAGAGAGAGAGAACTAAGAAAGGCAGTAAAGGTACTTGGGGCTGAATCTGGGTCGAAAGAATATAAAGTTCTGGAACAGCTATCATTTGCCATAGTTGAAGGTATCCTTTCAACACCAATGAACAATTTCCGAAAAGAAATTGGAAATTATGAGAAAAATGAAGAGCTATTAAGTATCATTTCTAGGATTTTCAATTATGAAGAAAGATGAGATATTGTATGCCCGCAAGTTTCCGGAAGTTAGGCTCAGACGGTTGAGGAGAACTTCTTCTATAAGAAAACTGGTTCAGGAAACCCGTTTATCTGTAAACGATTTGGTCTGTCCACTGTTTATTCAGGAGGGCTTGAAAGAACCACATGAAGTAGAATCAATGCCAGGAATTTTTAGATTGCCTCCAGGTCATGTGCTAAAAAATATTGAGTCTCTTTACGAACTTGGCCTAAGGGCATTCCTGATCTTCGGCCTACCCAAAGCTAAAGACATCGATGGTAATTCAGCTTTTCATAGTGATGGTGTTGTACAACGGTCAGTTGAATTGCTCCGAAAACATTTTTCTGATAAAATAGTTCTAATTAGTGATGTTTGTCTTTGTCAATATACTACTAGCGGGCAATGTGGCATTATACACAATGGCCTGGTTGATAATGATGAGAGTTTGAAGATACTGGGAAAAATAGCGGTAAGTCATGCTAATTCAGGTGTTGATTTTGTTGCCCCCTCGGCAATGATGGATGGCCAAGTACGAGCCATCCGTCAATCACTTGATGCCGCGAACTTCATGGATGTTGGAATAATGGGATACTCAGCAAAGCTCTCCTCTAATCTTTATGCTCCATTTAGGGATGCAGCGCATTCCTTGCCCTCTCAGGGAGATAGAAAATCCTATCAAATGGCATACACTAATTCAAAAGAGGCTATGCAAGAAATTAGCCTAGATTCACAGGAGGGGGCTGATATAATAATGGTTAAACCTGCTCTGCCTTATCTAGATTTGATATATAGGGCAAAAATGTCAACTCTATTGCCGGTATGTGCGTACAGCGTTTCAGGAGAATATGCTATGGTAAAGGCCGCTGCTTCTGAGGGTTTTATTGATGAGAATGAAGTTGTAAGTGAATTTACTACATGTATTAAAAGAGCGGGAGCCGATATAATCATAACTTATCATGCAAAAAAATTGGCTGAATTGCTGTTAGAGTAGCACGTCTCATACCTCGATACAATTATAACAGTTTGGAGAATTAACATGAAGTAAGTTTGTCAGAAAACTTATTCGAAAGAGCAAAATTAAGAATTCCAGGCGGGGTTAATAGTCCAGTCCGTTCCTACGATCCCTATCCTTTATTCATTTCCTCGGGCAAAGGATCCAAAATAGTAACGTGTGATCACGATACGTTACTGGATTATTGCATGGGTTATGGGGCGGTATTATTAGGTCATGCTTATCCTGAAGTTATTGATTCGATCAAACTTCAATTGGATAAAGGCACTCTTTATTGTATGCCTACAGAACAAGAAGTAGAGTTAGCAGAATTGTTATGTAAAACAATCCCAAACACGGAAATGGTCAGAATAATGAACACGGGCTCAGAAGCAACAATGCATGCAATTAGATTAGCTAGATCATTTACTTCAAAGAAGAAGATTGTTAAATTTGATGGATGCTATCATGGATCTTATGATGAAGTTCTCGTAAATGCAGGCTCAGGTGCGGCTGAATCCTCGCCAGTGGAAGATATTCTGTTCGAATCTACCAAAAATACCTTAGTAATTCCATATAATGATTTAACCGCGTTAGAAGAGATGGTGAAGATTCATTCAGACATCGCTTGTTTGATAGTTGAGCCGATTCTTGCGAATATGGGTCTCATTATTCCAAAACAAGATTTCCTTAACAGGATACGAAGGATTACTGAAGAAAACGGTATTCTCCTAATATTCGATGAAATAGTGACAGGATTCAGATTAAGCATTGGGGGAGCATCAGAATACTTTGGAATCAGGCCTGACATTTCTACCTTTGGCAAAGCAGTTGGAAATGGATTTCCACTTTCTGCAGTATCGGGAAGAAAGGACATATTAGAACAGTTCTGTCCTAAAGGATTAGTATATCAGGGAAGTACGTACGCTGGGAATCCTATTTCTGTTACCGCTGGTATAGCTACAATTCAAAAATTATCTAAGGCAAAAAATGATATTTATCCAAGGATAACCAGACTTTGTGATTCTTTGGTAAATGGGATTAAAGATCAGCTTGAAGATTCTGGTCTCAATTATCAGCTTAACCATATTGGGTCTATGTTTCAGATTTTCTTTACTGATAGGAAAGTTGAAAATGCGGTTGACGCAAGAAGTAGCAACAGAGGACTTTACAAAAAGGTCTTCGATCAACTAGTGAAATTGGGGGTCTTCGTTCCACCTTCACAATTTGAGACTTGTTTTATGTCATATGGCCATAATGAAGAAGATATTGATTTGACAATTGATGCGTATTCGAGGGCGCTTGATGTGAAAGAAAGTTGAAGATGAAATATACGGTAGCATCACGAAAAAGTAAACTTGCCCTCAAACAGACAGAAATTGTATTACATGAATTAACAAGATTATGTGGAATTGATAATTTTGAAATCACTTCTATCAGAACAAAAGGTGATGTTGACAAACGTCCATTGTTCTCCATGGATAGGAAAGGATTGTTCGAAAGGGAGGTCAATATTGCAGTTCTGAACGGAGAAGCAGATTTCGCAGTTCACAGTCTTAAAGATATTCCAACAGATTTTCACACGGAACTGATAATTGCCGCGATACCAAAAAGGGCTGATCCTCGAGATGTAATGATAGCTGTGAAAAAGATAAATCTCAAAGATCTGCAGACCGGATCTAAGATCGGAACAAGTAGTCTACGAAGAGCAATTCAGATTTTGCTAATCAACCACGATATAAATGTGGTACCAATACGAGGAAACATAGAGACTAGAATCCAAAAAGTTTTTTCCGGACAATACGATGCCATAGTATTGGCGGAGGCTGGTCTTATGAGACTTGGGATGAAGGATGTAATAGTAGAAACATTTGATGCGGAGTACTTTTGTCCCGCCCCGGGACAAGGAGCCATGGCGGTGGTATGCAGAAAAGATAACAAGGGGCTTATTTCTCTACTAAAAAAAATCGAACATCGGCCTTCACGAATATCCATTGATGCAGAACGTACTCTGATGACTGATATCAAGGCTGGCTGTAGATTCCCCGTGGGTGCGCTAGCCATTTGTGATACTGAAAATAATACCGTTAGATTGCGTGTTAAGGCATTTTCTGCTGATGGAAAAAAATCACTAAAGCTGGAAAAAATTGGTGCAGCGAATCAGGCAATAGCAATTGGTAAAGAAATGGCGCGGTCGCTAATTCAAAATGGGATAGAAGATATGGCGAATGGTTGGAGAGGGGCATTAGATTCATGGAACAATCTGTGAAATCAAAAGGGAAAGTCTTTATATGTGGTGCCGGCCCAGGAGACCCCGAACTTTTAACCGTGAAGGCCACTAGACTTCTTCAAACATGCGATATAATTCTTCATGATCGGCTAGTAAGTAGAGAAATTCTCGAACTTGCTTCACAGACATCTAAGAAAATTTATGTAGGGAGAGTATCAGGAGATCCGACGGGAACACAAAAAAAGACAAATAATCTTATGCTTAATTTTGCTAATGAGGGGAAAAAAATACTCCGTCTGAAGGGCGGCGACCCTTTTATTTTTGGAAGAGGTGGTGAAGAAGCAGAGTTCTTAGCTTCACATCATGTGGAATATGAGATAATTCCTGGTATTTCATCTTTTGCCGGCGCAGCCGGTTATGCAGGCATACCATTAACACACAGAAGATATTCATCGTCGTTAGCAGTCGTAACAGGACATGTAGATGCAAATAAAAATGATGGAGTTGTTAATTGGCGCCAACTCGCAAGGTCAGTTGATACCATTGTCGTATTGATGGGACTAGAAAGGATAAGTATTATTGCCAAGAAGTTGATCCGAGGTGGCTTGGATACAAACACAGAAGTTGCTGTTGTTGAAAATGCCACCACAAGTAAGCAGAGAATCATCATCAGCAACTTAGGGGAGGTCGCAACTCAGGTGAAGAAACATTCGGTGCGGCCTCCTTCCGTAATAATAATTGGGAAAGTGGTGAGAGTGCGCATGCAGATTAAGGATCTATCTTTGAATTGAAATAAGAATGTCTTTTAAATGAAAAAGTACTTGAAAAAACAGCCAGTCATGATTCTTAGTTCTCTAGAACATTCGCTAAGTCGTAACAAGACATTCGTGCGTTGTTAGGCCTCAACGGGATTCTCCATGAAACTCCTTTGTGCTTAAGCGTGTTCTTCATCAAATATTAAACACTATTAATAAATTCCACTATCCTTACGTTTGGATGGAAACCATGGATACCACAAATTCCTACCTTTATCAGACCGTGCTATATTATATGATGCTTGAATATTTTAATGTGCTTGACAATTTCACAAGCATTTGTAATTGCAGCATCCATTCAGAGAGTAATAAAAGATGCATTGTCGAAAGTTTGTGTGTGATAATGGAACTTGGAATAACATGTAAGGAAGTAGAAAATTCAAAACTTAACATAAATCCAATCATAGTACCTGGTGGTTTATTAGATACAAAAGGATTTTGCTGATTCGTGGCATCAGAAAATAAGGTCTTCGCAATTACAAGAAACATAAATCGCAATGCCGAGTTCATACGTTTAGTAAAGGATTCTGGGGGGATACCATTATCTCTTTCTGCAATCAAGCTGGTGCCAAAGAGTCCTAAGAGTATATTCAGGCTAGTGAATAATATAACCGAAAGAAATTATGAATATTATATCTTTATGAGCTCCAGCGCGGTGGCCGTTTTATTATCTCTTGCGGAGAAGATAAACAAAAGGGATGAAATACTGATAGAATTACGAAATAAGAAAATAATAGCGCTAGGGCCTAGCGTTAAGAACTATTTAGAGCTGCAGGGTATTCGAACATATTCGATGCCGAATAAATTTTCTTCCATGGATTTATCAGAACATATCAAGAGATTGGATCTCCCTAGAGGGACCAGGATACTTATTCCTAGGAGTGCTGCTGCTAATTCATTTATGAAAGATTCGCTGTCTAGCATGGGGCTTTTAGCAGATGATTTCTTTCTATATCGTCCACAAACAGCTGACTTGAACGATCTTTGGGTACAATTCTCGAGCCTCCTGGTAGAGAGGAAAATTCATGCACTGATTTTCACCAGTCCATCATCAGTTGCTTCATTTTGTAATATTATGAGAAAAATCCTGCCTGAATTTGCATATCATTGTGCAAAAATTCCAGCTCTCGTAAGTATCGGTCCACTCACGACGAATGAACTAAAAATAGAAGGATTCTCACCTTTTGAAGCTAGAGTGCATACGATAGCAGGTTCGTTCAAATCGGCAAAGAAAATTCTCACTAATCAAACAAGCAAACATCAAAGTAACATTATTGAAGACAGGGCCAATTCATAGAGATTGCTTGAACATTTCGTTTATCCAGTCAGTTTTGATTTTTTCATGATTCATTTTTTTGAATTCAAAGACTAATTAATCGGTGAACAGATTACCACAATAAATAAGATTGTCTGAAAGCGGTATTGATTCATCATCTATAGACCTTGATGCTTTGGACGAGATAGGGCCAGCTACTAGAATGTGCCTCGAAGAGGCAGGATTCAAGTCTATAAAGGATTTAGTTATTAGAGGTCCTTCAGATATTGCTAATGCTACCGGAATTAATATGGAAAAATGTGCATCACTTTGCAACAGTGCAAGAATAAAATTGGAGGCACTCGGAGTTTACGACAGACCATTTGTACCTGCAACCGTAATCTATGAAAGAAGAAAATCAGAAAGTCGTATTTCTACAGGCTCAAGTAATCTAGATAATCTATTGGGTGGGGGGATCGAGACTAGGTCCATAACTGAGTTGTACGGCGAATATGGAACTGGTAAAACACAAATCTGTCATACCCTTTGTGTAACAGTGCAGAGAGATACGTCGGTAACTGGAATATGTCACAAGGCTCTTTACATAGACACCGAAAACACATTTAGGCCAGAAAGAATAGTCTCAATTGCAAATTCAAGAAAATTAGATTCAAATGCGGCATTAAAAAATATTATAGTTGCAAAAGCCTATAATAGTTCTCATCAGGAAGTAATAATAGAAGAAGCTGCCAATATTATTCAAATCCATGGAATTCATCTAGTAATTGTTGATTCTGCAGTCTCACACTATAGGGCTGAATTCTTAGGAAGATCTGTATTATCAGAGCGACAGCAAAGGATTAACCGGTTTCTACATATATTATTAAGGATCGCGGAGACTTGTTCAGTAGCAGTTGTTATCACAAACCAAATCCAATCTTCGCCAGACGCAATCTTTGGCGATCCTTACAGACCTACTGGTGGCAATGTTATGGCGCACACGACCACATACCGAATATACTTAAAGAGGGCAGGAAAAAATAGAATAGCGAGAATGGCGGACAGTCCATGTCATGCCGAGCGAGAAATACTCTTTACATTAAATGAACAAGGTGTTGGCGATCCTTAAATCTCTAATAATCTCAGGCCAGATCAGTTCGCTTGGTTCAACGCTAATCACTAGTTCCAAAATAAAATTCACGATGGCATTTGGCATTGCCAGATAATATTAAATTAAGGCTATTATGTTAATGAAGGAATGCCCCGATCACACGGACCGCAAAGAAAATCAAGACATGTTCTTAAGAAGAGTGTAGCATCCAGAGGTGTTTCGTTCCTACTGACTGAATACAAAATTGGGGATAAAGTAGTGATTAGTGTAGATCCTCGAGAACATAACACCATTCCACATAAAAGATATCAGGGTCGGGTTGGAATAGTTCAACGGATTGGAAGAAGAACCATGAATGTCGGAATTACGATGGGTAATAAACAGAAAATATTACAAACGAAACTTAACCATATAAGACCGCTGATTTCAAGCGAAGCAAAGGAAGTAAACGAAATTGACTGAAATCATAAAGAGAGAAATGATATCACTCTCAGAAGTCAAAGAAACTCTAGAAAAGAGGAAACCTGACGAGATGGATCAGATTCAGCGCTGGACTTTTGACTATGTGACCAAGTTTTCAAAAATTAGTCCAGACGCCGCCAAAATATTGGTAAATGATTTGATCAGGGAATGTGAATTTACTGAAGAAGAAGCCGTGGAGCTGGTTAACATAATGCCAAAATCACTGGAAGAACTTAGAACGTTTACATTCGGATGGAAGAAGTTGATTCTAACGTCAACGTTAGAGAAAGCCTTGGCAAAACTTACATCCACAAATTGATGAAAGTTAAATACGAAGACCATAATAATGCAATCGTAATTGGAATCAGTTCCTCGCGATAAAGAAAACATTAGGCCATACGATGGAATTCCCCATGTTATCGCTCACAGAAAGTATGAGGAATATGCTTACGTACTAGACTATAGTCAGCGAAGTAAATCACTAACTGTGAGAGGGCGGGAAGGGTTGATCATCCAGGCTATAGGCGAGGGGCGTCTTACTTTACTTGAACTTTTGGGTGTACAGAACGCAAACTTTGAGGTAGGCGAACGCGTCTACATTGGCCGTGAGGGAAGAAACAAAATTGTAAGTGTGTTGGGAAAACTGGAATACGCTTCCATTTCACAATCGGCAAAAAACGATCTGTCCAGCATAGTCGAAAATATAGTATTATCAAATGAAGCTAGGTTTGTATCCTACGTTAATAGTGCTCCACCAGTTACTCCACGGATACACTCTCTGGAGCTAATACCCGGAATTGGTAAGACATACATGATGGGAATAATTAATGAGCGAGAAAAGAAGACATTTGAATCCTTTTTGGACATACAAACAAGAATTGGTATTAAGGATATTCATAAACTGATATCAAGAAGGATAGTTGAAGAAATAACAGGAGAAGTCAGGATGAACTTGTTTGTCGGAAAATGAATCCAAAACAACAAGAAAAAGACGGATCGAATTAGGACAGCATCATCTGTTAGACAATAGAATAATATCCGAAATAATCCAAGCGAGCAAGATAAAGAAAGAAGACGTTGTTTTGGAGCTTGGTACCGGGAATGGACACATCACAAGACAACTTTCAGATTACGCAAAATGGGTGCATTCCTATGAAATAGATTATAGATTATACAAGACTGCTAAGAAAAATTGTTTTGATAGAACAAACGTCAAAATTTACAATCTTGATTTGTTGGAATTCGAACTCCAGAATTTCGATGTATTCGTTTCAAACATTCCTTATTCTCGTAGTAAAGAAGTCGTCAAGTGGCTATGTTTTAAGAAGTTCAGAATTGCAGTAATCATGGTTCAAGATGAATTTGCAACTAAACTTCTTTCTCATCCAGGAGAAAAAAAATTCTCTGCAATTTCGGTAATTGCACAGTATTGTTTTAGATTGGAATCATTAATGGAGGTGCCGCCTGACGCATTTTTTCCTACTCCTCGAGTGAGATCAAGAATAATTCGGATTACCCCGAGAAATAAAATCATAAAAGCAGAATCGATAGCGAAGGTAGAACAGATGTTTTCTAATGACAGAAAGAAATTGTCAGACTATAATTCAGAGGGTGGACAAACAGTAGGAAAAAGGAAAATCAGACAAACAGATCCAGACGCTATTATGGAACTAATAGTTAATTCTGAAATATTTAGATGAGCTATTTGATTGCCCCTATAAAATTGGTCCTTACAGAAGTAATGGTTTTATCAATACTGATTAGTGGTAAAAAAAATTGTACATACCTGCAGAAGACAGCTATCTTTTAGCCGAAGCTGTAAAGGAATATTCAGGCAAAAGGGCGCTGGAGATTGGAGTAGGATCAGGTATAGTATTGGAAGAACTGCAAAAGAATTTTGAATTAGTGGTAGGAACAGACTTACAATTGCAGTCTTTGAGATATGCACGACTCAACGTTCGATCTAGAAACATTCTTACAATCTGCTGTAACATGAGCGCTCCCATAAGATCCAAATTTGATTTGATTGTTTCAAATCCTCCATATCTCCCAGATTTGTCTGTTAAAATCCAAAAGGATCTTCCGGTAGATGGAGGACTTACTGGTATCGAATGGTCGATAAAGTTTCTAGAGTTGTCATTAGCCAAACTGGAACCTACTGGAAAGATTTTGCTATTACTCTCATCATTTTCTAATATTGAAAAACTTGAGCTTTTTGTACAAAAATGGAAATTTGCAAAGAAAAAAGTGAATCAAAAGAAATTATTTTATGAAACTATTAAAGTATTCGAATTAAGCAGAATGTGATGTTTTTCTCAGAAAAACAATATCTTTCAGATATGTAATGTCCGTGATGACTTGGCTCTACAACATCTATTTTTTTAACATATGTTTTGCTCGCAGAGCTATTTCTGATGCAGCTTTGGTAAGGGTTGATTTCCCTCCCAGATCATATGTCACATATTTTCCCTCATTAATTACATCCTCTGTCGCGGCAAAGATCGCATCACATATCTCAACTTCACCAAGGTATTTGACCATCCATGCCCCAGACAAAACCGTAGCCACTGGATTTACCTTGTCCATTCCGGAGTATTTTGGAGAGCTTCCATGGGCAGGTTCGAACATTGCATAATCGTCGCCATAATTTCCTGAATAGATATTTCCAATGGAACCGACATGTCCTGAGGCACATTCTGAAACAATGTCCATGAACAGGTTGGTACTGATTAGTACACTCTTATTAAAACGCTCAGGATTTTTCACTAGTTGCTGTGTCATATTATCGATGTAATATTCTTCAACTGTGATTTCAGGAAATTCTTGGTTTATTTTCTCAACTGCCTGCCAAAATATTCCATCTGTTTCCTTCAATATATTTCTCTTAGTAATGGCATATAGTCGATCAAATTTCATATTTTTTGCTAGCTGAAAACCATGCCTTAACACCCTTTCACAAGATTTTCTCGTAGTTTTTCTTATGGCAATTGCTGAATCTTCACTTGTTCGGAATTCAATTCCGGCATATAGGCCTTCAGTTGCTTCACGAACGCATATGAAATCAAGTTGCCGAGATGAGTTCCTATAAGTCTTAATAGGCCTTACATTCGCATAAAGTTCAAATTTTTGCCTAATGCTTACTGCAACGCTTCTTGGAGCAGAGGTCACAGGTACTGTGGTTGTCGGTCCCTTGAAGCAGGCATCAGAATCTTCAAGGATCTTCCAAACATCTTGAGATATGTATGAATTTCCGCCAGCATTGTTCCACCATTCAGAACCAGCGTCGCACATTACATGTTCTACCTGTGAATTGCACTCACGAAGTACCATGGTCATGGCTTTAACGAGTTCGGGGCCCGTACCGTCACCTCTTATTATAGCAGCAGTTTTAGTCAATCCGAATAAAAAACCGATTCTTGCTACATATATCTATTTTGAACTCAATTTTATCCGCCCTAAGAAACTGTCACTAAATGGGGGAGACTGAGTCAGATTTTGAATTGGTACGAAACCTCCGTCAGAATAGTAAGAATAATTGATATTATAGTCGCTTAGTGTTAAATTCTCTTCCTTGATGATACCTGACGAGTTATCAATAACAGAGATCGTCTTATTGTCGGCAGCATAAATCTTCATAAAATCTCCAAGAGTGAGTCTGATGGGTCTAATATATTGGATGTGTACGATATCTCCTACTTGATCTGTATGGATTACGTGGAGACATTCTTTTCCATTTTGCTGTTCTCTTCCTATATCTCCCGGAAGTAACTTGTCAGATCCATTCACTTGTATTGCTATTCGGGAATGCACACTAAACGTGTCAACATCATGAGCTTTAAGGCACACATGGATAGGTGAGGGAGCAGGGAGAAAATGCATTATAACCAAGCCACCTAGAGTAGCCACACCAACTATCAAAGGTGGTATGAGAATCTGTTTCCTTGTCATTCTCTTTCTCGGCTTCTCTTCTTTAACTCTTCGTTTTGGCATACTATTTCTCCGCTAGTTAAAATCCATGCTTACATTGACTATTGCATTAATATACCATTTGAAGGAAAGCTTTTAGAATTGACGACATTGGTTCAGATTTCTGATATACATATAGGTAGCCTATACGATCAGTCGATATTCGATAACATAGTCAATGAGGTAAATGAACTGCATCCAAACGCGATTGTGGTGACAGGGGATCTAACAGATGAAGGAATTTTGCCTCAATTTGAACGTGCAAGAGAACAGTTGAGAAGATTTGAATGTCGAGATGTTATTGTTATACCAGGAAACCACGACTACAGACATACAGGTTATCTCATTTTCAAAAAATTTTTTTCGACTAATCAAGTGTACGATTTTAGCAATGTACTAGTGATGACACTAGGTACTTCACGACCGGACCGTGATGAAGGTGAAGTAGGATATAGACAATTATCGTGGATGCAGGATACGCTGCAAAGTATTCAAAGAAAGAAAAAGAAGACTGTACTCGCTATGCACCATCATTTGATTGGGATTCCAGACACGGGGACTGACAAAATTATAATTTTGGATGCTGGCGACGTGCTACGTGTATGCCTGGAATCACACGTCGATCTTGTTTTGTGTGGACATAAACATCGCCCTTGGATGTGGAACTTAGGATCACTTGAGATTGTGTATGCAGGTACTGCTAGTTCTTCTCGGTTCAGAGGATTTTTTCAAAATTCTTATAATATAATAGAAATAGCGGATGAGCAGATTAACGTTACTCTCAAGATAGTTGGGGGTAAAAGATTTCAATTATCTGATCTAGTTTCAAAGTATAGCTCTTTTCTCGATTTATAATCCAGCAGCCATCCGATTAAGACTAATAATTGAAAACAAAAAGAATTTACTTTTGTACCTATCTGTGAGGATTTGAAACAAAGTTGCTTCAAGTCTTTATTGACGGGGCCAGTCGTGGGAATCCTGGACTGGCTGGTGTAGGAATAGTTGTTTACAACAAAAATAATAGAGTGTCTGCATATAGGGAATTTGTAGGAATCAAGACCAATAATCAAGCAGAGTATTGCGCATTAAGACGAGCTTTACAAATAACAAATTTTGTCGCGAATGAAATACTTATACTTTCTGATAGCATTCTTGTCATAAATCAGAGGCTAAAAAAATACAAGATAAGAAACAATGAATTGAAAATGATTTCTAGAGAAATAACAAACCTTGAAAAGTCATTTGAAAGTATCGAATATCGACATATATCAAGAACTAGAAATATCGAAGCTGATTTAGAGGCAAATATCGCAATTGACGATTATCTTAAATATCGAAAAAACGATGATTCGTTTGGCAGCGGTGACGACTCAGAGTTAAACCAATCACAATTACTTGAGAATGAGGAGAAGGCATTAGACTGAGCTGCCATAATTTTTCTTGAATCTAAAGGTTTATGGAACTTATACTCCATATATTAACTACCTCAGATTATGAGATATTGGTATAAAGAGATGCAAGCAATAGAGATCAAGAGTGAATGGCTATTTCTTAACTCGGTAGCCTCACCTTATACTCGTAATACCTACAAGTTTTATCTTTAAAAATATCTGGAAATATGTGGCTACGACGATACGACTCAACTACTATCCAGGGACCATAAGCAGATAGAGAACGAGATTATAGAGTTCATTATAACATCAAAAGAAAAAGGAATGAAGCGCGCTGCTATCTCTAACTACACTAAACCGGTGATAGCGTTCTGCAGGATAAATGATATTATGCTCAATACAAAGAAGATTAACAAGTTCATGCCCCCCGTACCAGGAATAAGAAGTCAGCCGCATATTCTGCAGAACAGATTCAAAAACTGTTAGACATTGCAGATGACCGAATGAGGGTTGTCATCCTGCTGGCATCATCATGCGGTCTTAGGGTAGGTGCGATCCCTGGCTTATCTGTTGGTTCATTGGAGGAAGTAAAAGACCTGTATAGGATTACCATTTACGAGAACGAGCCTGAAGAATACATAGTTTATTGCACGAATGAATGCCGCAAGGCTATTGATTCCTATCTAGATATGCGCCGTCGTTATGGTGAAGTGATAGACAAGAAATTCTCAACTGCACCTTTGATACGCGAGCAATTCGACAAGCGTGACCAGTTCTCTATAGCAAATCCCCGCCGCATTAAGGAAGACGTACTGATGAAGAAACTAACTGAGATGGCAGAAGCCGCAGGCCTACGCATATGGACCCACTTACAGGAAGGACAGAAGCCTGGGAGTCAAGTAAAGGATATTCCTATTTGCAATGGTTTCAGAAGATTCTATTCCTCCGCGCTGGTTAACTCCGGCCTTATCACTGAAAAGAGATGGCTTCTTGAAGGCCACAGCCTGCACGGGAACGACGCTTCATACGTGCATATAGACCCTAATGACCTCCTGGAGCAGTTTGAAAAGGCACATGATAATCTAGTCATAGAACCGAGCATGCGCATGACTCGTAAGATAGAGCGGTTGGAAGTTGAAAAGAGTCAGTTCGATAGGGTAGCCGCCCAGATCAGGGCCCTGGAACAAAAGATAAAGTAAATCCTGTTTTATTGTTATGTATCATCTGCACCAGTGGTGCTATTCGTATAGTAAAATGTTCCCGCCGCAATTATTGCTGCTAGTACGCAATTTTATATGATATCTTATTCAGTAACAGAATAAAAAAATAATTACATAGTCCGTAGAGTAATATTTTCGTATGCAAATTATATATCCTGTCTCAAAAAAACGTAAGATACGTCAATTTACCGCATAGATACGGTAAGATTTAGAACTTCGAAGTACACTGGTGCTAATACTTATTAGGTTACCTCACTATATACACATAAAATGATGCAAGTAAACGAACAGCCTGTAATTTTGGGTTGTAAAAAATGTGAATATACTTGGACATATAGTGGCAAAAATCCCTATTATGTCACATGTCCTTATTGCCGGAACCAGATAAATATCAAGAAGTACACGATATCACAAGTTGATGTAAAGGTTCGCGGCCCTAACCAACTTGTGATACCGGAATCCAACACAGGAGGTATTAAATCCCGAAATGGATAGCAGCCAGATACAAACTCCTGTACATAAAGTTTCGTCGGAGTTTGTGGACCGCGCAGCCGATATCATAATTACTAATCCAAATATGGATCCAACAAAGTATAGTGCGGCAATAGATTTGATGGCCGATAAATTCGGACTTCCTGACTTTGCTTACCGGGTGAAAGTTGTCAGCCGCCAAGAGAAGGATGCAGCCCGTGATTTGATAGATATGATATATCTCAGGAGTCTAAAGTATGTGAGAAATTAGACGGAACAGTCAATCCGTCTAATTATCTTATTTTCACGCCTAAGTGCTACCGTTGTGACTTTTCAGAATTTAAAACCAAAGCGGAATACGAGCGTCACTGTGTAACAAAGCATGAGGGTTTGCCAGCATATCCGGGGCCTGCAGACCTAAAAGATTCAGGTTTAACCCCACAAGGAATGAGTTGGGAAAAATGAAAAAATGGCAACAACAGCCCCGAAGTGGACCCGCGAATTTCAAAGGCAGTACTACAAACAGTATTACCAATTAAACAAGGAGAAAATCAAAGCCTACTACTTACAGAACCGACCCTATTTTCTAGAATACAAGAGAGAGTATAACAAGAGAAATAGAGAGTATCTAAACCTTAGAATCCGGATAAATTACTACAGAAAGAAATGGCCGCGGTATGGAGTATGATGATACTAATCTACCAAATACGTTTGATTGGTCAATCTGCGCACTTACGGATATTAATATATGATAGATCGTCGAATGTACTTATAGGAAATATTCTATAATGGCAAAGATTTCCGTATTCAAAAGAAACTCGCAGTTTATTGATTGCTCTGAACTTGTAAAAGAACTTGGTGATTTGGGACTAACTGAGACTCTGGAAAAATATTATAATAAACCAGTCGAAAAGGAAGCCAAGAGTATAGTCGCTGGCCCTAGTTTCCTACAATTCTTGAATAAATTATTCCAAATCCAGACAACAACAGGGGATATCATACAACTACAATCGTCCGACCACAGTAAATACTACATGCTCTCAGCAACCGGAACTTGGGACGAGATAATCGAATTACAATAGTGTGTTTATACTCCACAGTCCAACCAAAAATTAAGAGGTTTTAGCCGCCTCTTCTTGTGGATATATGATCTCCTTCAGGTTCTTACAGACGTCCATCCCAATATCTGTTGGAGTTTCCAAGTCCAGATTAACACGAGCATGCAATGCCTCTTCAACATATCTTCTCAAGTCATGTCTACGAATCTTCGCTAGTTGGGTGAGCACATCTAGAAACTCGCCGCTAACTGGCATACCGACTCTAAGTATCTTGCAGTCGCCGCTCCACGGTAATACTTCTGCTCCGATTAACTTTACCTCCTGTTTCTCTTCACTTTTTGGCTTGTTCATTTCTTATCTCCCTTGAAGAGTAGTGCTTCAACTCTCTTCAGCCTATCATCTAACTCCTTAAGTTTAGGTCCTTCCATCACTTCTCTAACAAATTGCTGTGGAGTACCTATCTGCTGCCCTTCCTTCAAAGTCTTGGTCCCTGTCTGATTTTGTGACTTACACTCATGCGCTGTACCATCCATATTATATGGCAGCCAGTTCCTTGATGCTTTGTCACTCATTATGATTTCATGCTTGCAAAACATGCAAGCCTTTGTGTATGATTGACTCATATTCTTACTAATATTAGTAAGATGGTATTGATAAACCTTACTAGAAACCGTAAGTCTTAAATATGTAAATTACTAATCTTAGTAAGACATATAATGAATCTTAAAGTTGTTGATATGGTAGACAGTTTGCTAAGTGATTCCGAACGCAAGTTTCTAAATGACTTAAAAGAGGATAGGATGAAGGGATATTCAGCAAACTACAGGTATGTATTAAAACATCGTATTTTAAACAAAAGGAAGACCTTAACACACGATTTACTATTAGTCAATGAAGTATTAGATAAGCTACAATGGCTTTGAGCACTAACAAGAGGAAGCAGAAAAGGGAATTACCGTATATTAACGGCCTGTCTAAATAGGACTCAGAAAAAAAAATAACGGGGATCTGAAGTACGATTGCGCCATCCATATCATAACACATCATTTGAGTTGCTATGTTAGTGCACATTATACATGCAAGTCGTCTGAGTTTGTATCTGTAAGCCGTGCAGGTAGAAGTTATAGACAGGAAAGGAAAGAAAAGCACTAGACCATGGATGCATGACAAATCCATGCGGCAGATCAACTATGAATACTTGCTAAAGGAAATAGTAAATCCGGAAACAAATGAATATTATCCTGCAAGGAACAAAGAAGGCGGCGCAATAAAGGGAACAGGTGCCAAGCATATAGTGACGCAGATCATAAGAATTAGGAGAAAAGACCGAAACGAATACCTGATCACGCAGGGAGCAATCAGCGGATACGACGCCTTTGGCAATGTTGTTAGACGAAACTGTGCAACGCCTGAAATGTGGACTAGAACCATATTCAAACATGAGCGAATATACAATCAAAAGACAAACTCAACTAAAATGCAAACGGTGGGAACACTAGCAGAAGAGACGGTTTATGAAATGCCATTTAACGAAAAGAATCTAAAAGAACTCTTTGAACTAAGGGAGAATGATTCTGATATTCAATTTTGTGTTAAGGATGAATCACATGGTAATCCAGTAGAAGTAAAGAAAGAGGCTAACATTCACGAGACTTTGAAGTTATTCCTAAAGCCATTTGACTACCTCTTTAATGCTGAATACATAACACCACAACAAAAAGCAGAATTAAGACAGATGGCGGTTGACGCGGGGATTATTGCACCTTCAACTCCATTAGAACCGCAAACAATCGCCCCACCTAAGGGAACATACGCCTAAATGTCTGAAAGTAAGTTCTTCGATTGTTGGGGACGAGAACTAGAAGGACAAACGTGGGAGTACTGCAGAGTATCCAAGCCAGTTTCTCACTGGAGCGGCATTGAAAACGGCAAGGATGCGTTCACTATCCTTATGTTTGAATTCATGGTCACAAAGCATGGAAGTGTAGAGAATGCGCAGCCGATATAATGGATAAATTAGAAGGAAAGACTATCTAACAGTCCATTAATGTAAGGTAGATTTCTTTTCACTTTCTTTTTTTGTTTCGACTATTAATTAACGCTCAAGCAGCATCTGTTTGTTCTATCGTATTTTTAAAATTAATACTAGCAGTCGTAAGTCTTGTCACAACATCTAGGTTGTAATCGTTACTTTGGGTCGTGATTAATTGTTGTATTTCACGATAAATGTCTGCTGCACTATTTAGAGCATCTTCATATTCCCTTATCTTCGCTTCTATGGTCTCTTGGCCTTGCAATGGATATCAATAGACCTTATAAGATATTACGATTCCAACGTGTATGTATTCATATAACTGACTCTAGACAACTACAACTAAATTTTTTAGGGATAAAACTGTTTAATTTTATGTTATCATCAGTATAGCGAACCCCAAAGATCCTAGAAAGCCTCTGGTTCATAACTGCTGGGGGAACCGTAAGAATACCATACTCACCCTCAGTAGTTATTGACATCTACCTAACTAACCGTCTAGTCATTCTTAGCAAGCCGTTTACAGCATTTAGTCTGGTTGCTTCAGTACACGACGCTGAACCTCCGACGGGTTCGGTAACCTTTCGTATAATCAATAGACGGTAACTTGAACATGTTTAGAAGATCGTTCACTTTTTTGTCGCGTTCCAGGGTTTTTAATCGTATGACCATCACCTTATCATAGCAAGATTAATTTAATAAGTATTTACTAAAATGTTAATAATCTCGCTTGTGCATTAATGACATCGATGGGATGGGCCAGGGTCAGCCATCGTCCGGTCTTCCTACCCATATCTGTCCTGGTCCCATCAACTAACTTTTAACTATCATTTACTATCATAATTGTGGTGGCACAAGCTTAATTACTGCATATAAAGCGGGACCATAAACATACCAGTTCATAGAATTTCTCGTAAAACAGGTTATGGGTGTTAAACTATTACAATCTAAAGGTTTATCTAATGTATTTTTGGATACTTTTACTAACTTGTTAGACGAGAAAGAATCACGCCTACCAGGTGCTATGAAGGATATAGCAATAGTTGCTGTTGGGGTGGTTATTATTTGGGCCGTTCTTCATTTCGTTTTTCCTACAGGTAATCCCTTCTACATAGTTTCTAGTGGTAGTATGGTGCCAGTCCTAAATGTTAATGATATACTAATAGTTGGAGACGGAAATTCCTTCAACGACCTCAAGGTAGGAGATATTATTGTTTTTCATAGGCCCGCGGGAGAAGATAGAGTGATAGTTCACAGAGTTGCAGAAATCCAAACAGATTCAAAAGGGGATCGAGTGATAACGACGAGGGGAGACGCAAACCCCGCCTCTATTCCAGGGACTGACTTTCCAATAAGACAGCCAAATTTCATAGGAAAAGTTCTGTTTGTGATCCCGGGCCTAGGTGTAATTCCTAAGGTTCTAAGTCCTCCAGTAAACTACATTATTATTGGCATTATCATAGTGGCTCTTTTTGCAACCAGACTAAGACGCACTTCCAAGGACAAGACGGAGAAAGGAAGTCCGGATCTATCTTAGTCGACCAAATGATACTTTTAAGAAAGTCACAAATCAATGTGGATAATATACACACAGAGAATGAAAATTATTCATTCTCACTCTGCGGGTCTACCATTTTCAGTGTACCATCGCTACTTCAATGTATGTCCATGCCAACAGCACACAAGATATTTATCAAGATATTTCTTTAGTATGGTAGGGGTATCCTTCTGGGAATTCCTGAGAAAATAAAAGCTATTGAAGAAGAAATCCACAAGACGCAAATTAACAAGGCTACTGAATTTCATATTGGAACTCTCAAAGCAAAAATAGCGCGTCTAAAACGTGAGATGGATGAAAATAGACATGGAAGAACTGTAGCAAGTGGCGGAGAAAACACAGGTTTCGATGTTCGGAAGGCTGGTGATGCTTCTGTTGTTTTAATTGGATTGCCAAGTGTTGGAAAGTCTACTCTTCTTAATTCTTTAACAAATGCTAACTCGGAGGTCGCATCTTATCATTTCACAACACTTACCGCCATTCCAGGCATGATGGAATGTTTCGGAGCCAAGATTCAGGTCCTGGACCTTCCGGGTATAGTTGAAGGCGCTGCCAAGGGAAGGGGGTTTGGGAAGAGAGTTCTTTCTGTTGCGAGAAATGCTGATCTGATACTGCTAGTATTAGATGTTTTCCAACCTAAACACGTGAAAATTCTGGAGAAGGAGCTTGGAGAAGTCGGAATAAGGACTAATCAGAGATCCCCTGAAGTATTAGTGGAAAAGACTCATGCTGGAGGGCTTTCCGTGCAAACTCAAGTACCAATGAAAATGTCGATTTCGTTGGCTAAAGAAATACTACGAATTCATGGAGTACATAACGGTAGATTGATTATCAGGGAACCGAACCTAACTGATGAGCAATTGATTGACGTGTTATCAGGAAATACGCTCTATCTGCAATCTCTAAAAGTTATTAACAAAATTGATTTGGTAGACAAAAGGTTCATCAAAGACCTTGTCTCAACAGTAGGAGGCGATTTTGTTCCTATTTCAGCAGATAAAAACATGAACATAGAATTTTTGAAACAAGCAATTTATCGCAAATTAGACTTCATAAGAATTTTTTTAAAACCTAGAGGAGGCGAGGCTGATTATGAAGAACCACTCATAATGAAACGTGGCTGTATTATTAGTGATGTCTGTGATAAGATACATAGAAATTTTGTTAAAGATTTCAGATATGCATATGTGTGGGGGAAAAGTGTAAAATTTGACGGACAGAAAGTCGGAGTGGATCATAAATTAGCAGACAATGATGTCTTAACGATAGTAAAAAGATAGTCAAAATAAAACCAGAAAAGTGACATTCAGCCAATGCTTAGACCATCAGGCCGTGGAAAACTTAAAATCCATGCAGGATGACACGGTAGATATTAGTGAATTCTAGTTAATGAAATATCCCAAAGTTGTGTTGAGCGCAGACAGGACTCTTATGTCTCCTTATAGGGGAATATCACTTGCATCGTTTTTTGGGTGCGCTCCAGCAATCGACCTTAACCGATCGCATGACTCTCTTGTTTACAAATTGTTGCGCAATCAAGTTACTCCTAAACTTTTGTTTGATTTTATATGCAATCCCATATCGCAAACGGGAGGTCGCGCAGATTTCGCTCCATATGGTCTAAGAAAAATAGAAGCAGCATTACTCAGAGACGGCTACAGCAGAGAAGACGTAGTAGTAGCTCATCCAGAATATATTGAACGGTTTATCGGACCCGAAACCGAAGTGGTTGGGACGTACGAGATGGATCCGCTTGGAATGGGCCCAGTAACCATGACTTTCACATACGGACGGAAGCAAACCTCGTATGACGAATTTTACAACCGGGAGCTTCACTTGAGAATTAACCGAGCCAAGGAAAGAACAGGAAGTAAGGCAAAGGTTGTGGCAGGGGCTTCTGGAACATGGCAATATAACTATGACCCTAGTAAGATCGAAGAGTACGGTTTGTATGGGATTATAGAAGGAGAACTTGGGGGTATTGGACCGGAATTAGATGGTGCAGGATCCAAATTCTTTGATGCTTTAATCGGTGGAGAACTAGAAACTGCAAACCCGTTTAAGAAAAGTCCTTTTAAGGTTGAGATAAAAGAGTTCACTAGGGAGGACAAGACTTATCATGGAAGATTCATCCATTACTGGGATGAACCGTCTGTAGATGAGATCCCTCTCATTGTAAATCCCAGTATGCATGGCATGATTGAAGTTATGAGGGGGTGTGGCAGGGGGTGCAAATTCTGTGACGTGACGCTTAGGCCCTTGAGGTACTATCCAGTTGAAAAAGTCATAAAGGAAATCGAAATTAACATGAAATACGGAGGACTCAATAACGCGTGGGTGCATAGTGATGACATTTTTGTATATGGATTGAATCCAAGAACCACAAAAAATATGCAACCAAATAGAGAGGCTCTAGAAGAGCTTTTTACCGGCATAATGTCCACTGGAATCGCGCATACAAATCCTACACATGGGACACTTGCAGGAGCAATTGCCGATGAAAGATTGATTCCCAATCTCTCAAAAATCATACATGCCTCTGCAGATAATCATATAGGAATTCAATGTGGATTTGAAACTGGAAGTATAAGGTTAATTGGTAAATATGCAGACAGGAAATTGGCGCCATTCAAACCTTCTGAATGGCATTGGGTTGTCAAATCTGCAGTTAAAACATTAAACGAAAATTATTGGGTTCCTGCTTTTACACTCATAATGGGTTTAGACAATGATGAAACTCCGGAGGACAGTTGGGATACTATCCAATTGATACACGATCTTGAAACAGAACAACCGGATTCTAAATTCACTACGACTCCTCTGACGTTCGTTCCGATTGGTTTACTTGAGAAATCTGAGTTCTTTGACATTGGTAACACAATGGATCCCGCTAAATTAGGTGTAATGTACAAGACTTGGCAGCATAATTTCAAGTACGGTATTCAGAAATTCATGCATAAAGTAGGGCGTGATAATCCAATTAAGAACATGTTCTTTGCAGGACTTGCTAGGGCTCTTGGGGGTGTACCTCTTGGTGCCATGGAGCGATATGCAAGGAAAAAGAGTCCTGAACATGAAAATATAATCGAAAAGATCAAAGCCAACTATTGGTAGTTGCAACGATTCCAAAGTCCATGAAAGTAGAGTATTTTCTGAAGGTTCACCTTTAGGTAACGATATTATCCAATCGATTACCCGAAACGGTAGATTGTTGCAAATTACCATACAAGATTAGATTCGTCAATTAACCGATCTAATGATTGAGTTTGTGACCTTTGGCCATGATTATCTTAAAAATTTCAACTAGGTTACTTGTTGGATACAGGGAGATGACGTCAATTATGTCTTGGACTGTATCTATGTCTCTTTCCAATCTGACCGAATTTATAATCGTTAAATGTGCTTTAGATCTCATGGCAGAAGATAAGTGATTGTAATAGCTGTTGTTCTCATAAGAGGTTTCGAAAAGAGGGAGCGGAGTTCGAAATAGGAAATTCGTACCGTCTCGTCTGGATGATGGACACAGGGCAATATATTTCGGAAACTTCATTGAATGATTATATATTAGCTTGATATCATCTGAATTTAACGAACAAAGATCGATGGGTATGACCATATTCGAGTGAATGTCTTTTTCGAGACAAAAGAGGTCTGCTGTCCTCACAGCTGCATTCACCCCAGTTTCTTGCTCATACACAAAATCCGCTCCAAAGGTATCAGCAATTTTCCGAACACGATTGTCGCAAGAAACGACAATGATTGGAGAAATGAAAGTGATCTTCGAGAGTATACTTAGTGTATGCTTCATCATTACTTGAGACATGGCAATTCTCTGATTACTGTTCAATAAGGGAGACAATCTTGATTTACTCGTATCAAAATTCTTCACTGGGACTACCGCGGCTATCTTCACTTATCATCGATCCTAAACAGTCATTTCTTAAATAAACCTAGTACAAAATCGGCTAAATTCAATTCATCACTGTTATCTCTCATAATAATATCAGTCTTACTAACATAAAGACCGGCTTTTTCTAATTTGTCTATTGTCTTGGGACTTTCATTTGAAGAGATGACGAAATTGGAGGCAAATTCGCTATAAAGAGATGCGACTCCGGCAACAGAAACCTCCACTCCGACGGCATTCATGTACTTCGCAGCAGGACCACTGATCGGATTACTCCCTATAATGGGAGAAATAGCTACGATTCTTTTCCTATTTCGAACCAGTTCTTTTTTGATAACTTTGTGTGAAACAATTGGCCATATACTTGAAACAGGGTTTCCGGGAGCAATGACAATGATCTCAGATTGTCTTATGGCATCGATAGCTTCTTGATTTATGATGGAAGATTTTAGGCCTTCGTACCTTACACCATGGACTTCGGACCTTCCATTATTTTTTACCCAAAACTCTTGTATATGCATTTCTCCTTCCTCTGTAATTATTCGGGTTTCAACATGATTGTTGGTCACAGGTATGATTCTGGATTGGATTTTGTATTGCCGCCGGATCCAATCCGTTATCGTTAGTAATGAATGACCCTCTTTCAACATCTTTGTTCTCATAACGTGTGTGGCAAGATCTTTGTCGCCTATTCTAAACCAAGTTTCTTGCCCAAGAATTTTGAGCTGTTCCAGAAAATTATATGATTCTTCTTTTACTCCCCATCCTTTATCGATGTCCAAATGACCAGATAGTCCATAGACTATAGTATCAATATCAGGACAAATGTATAACCCCATAAGCCAAATATTGTCAGCAACATTACAGATAACTTGTAAGTCTTGAACCCGTTTCGCAATAGCACGCACAAGCTTTACTGACCCAGTACCACCTCCTATTACGGTAATCACCAATTTTCAATCAAAAAAGAGTATAGTCTATATTTGCTTGCAATTTCTTACGAGTTCAAATCTAAATTTAGTGATATTTTAAAAGGTAAAGAGGACATGTAAAAAAAGCGTTACGTCCTGATAAAGAATATAAACAGGATGCTTGTCTCTTCTTCGTGGATTATAGAAATGCATTTCTGCCTATTTTTTTGGGATTGTTCATCTTGTCTTCATTCGCCTCGCAGGCATACGCTATAGAGATGACTACTGTTGTAATTCCTTCCCTGAATGAAGCCCAGGCGCAATTTACTGGTGATGGTATTGTGACAATTACCTATGACCCAAACAGCGCTCTTTCTAAAAATCTCACAGGATTTAATGAAAATGTTAAATTTAAGGCAAATATGTCCACTCCAGGAATGAAGGAGCTGGTTTCAACGATAAATCAAGTATTGAGTCAAAAGCAAACTACCGCACGGATTCAAAATGCCACCTTGGACTACAATGCACAACTTCATGGAACCGCAGGACAACTTAAAATAAGCTATTTGGTAAGGTTCAAACCATTAATCCAAGATGTTACTTTACCTAATCAGAACAATACTGCAGTAAATGTCATCGATATGGACTGGCGATCGTTCGTAGTACCGCAGCCACTTAATTTGCAGGTTCCGGGTTGGGGGGAGATAAATGTGAATTATCCAATTGGGCTATTACAGGCAAAGCTGCCTAATCTCGCTAGTCAGATTGCAGCCACTGATACGGAAAAGTTGTTAGAGAAACCCATATTCGATTTTGCACTTATGGGTCAGTCACTGGATACTTGGCATTTCTTATTTGACCCAACTGGTAGCCAAGCAGGAATGCTTGGTAGTGGATTTGAGGAAATAGCTGGGGCAAAGGTGGTATCAATCTTCTCCCTTGGTGAGAGCAGTTTTAGAGAAGGTACTTTCAAGGACATAGAGCAAGAAGCCAAAGCTACAATCGACGGGACATCTGTTAATATTCATACGTTCAAATCTAAACCGAGCGCCCAGATACAGATAGCAGGCTTTGCACAACTTAAAGGACAGTTTGTAACAGTGAGTGAAGACGCACCTCAAGGCACCAATACAGCTACTGGTGGTTTTCCATTGCAAGTATTGCTCATTCTTGGCGGTATGATGGGTGCAGTAGCTGTCTTCGTTTTATTTAAAGCAAGGAAATAGCAGGTCTATTTCTTTTTCTTTAGATTCAACAATCGCATTTTCCCATATGATTCTACCATCTTTAACGACCTATTACAACGGTTAAGTAATATAATAATTAAGCAACTTATTATCTAATATATTAAGCAATGTAGTAATTAAGTAATGGTTTAGACATCTAAATCTTCCTCTCTGAGATACTGACCAATATCCGCAATAGTAGTAACAGCTATTTTGCCTTTATTCGTAATTTGATTTGATTTATTTCGTGTTCTTCCAATTCCAATGGCCTCGTTGCGCTGATTTAAAATTATCACCATCTCGTTCTCCCGATGAGTATTGTGTTCAATAATAGAATCTACAAATATGTCTCTACCATAGACAACCATTGTTTCCCCCTTGGTGTTCACTTTTATTGATGGAAAGTTTTTACCCTCTTTCGCAATTATTTGAGACATTTGTATAGACGGCGAGAACTGTTTTCCCAATTCACCTATAAGCAACCCTGCGTACAGCGGTTGCTTGTCTGTCACTATAATTTCTGAAGGTAAAAAAAATATTTGTTTTCTGCCAACATTATTGGTTCTTACATAGATTAACTTATCTTTGAAATATTCAAATACATCCCATTTTGAAAATGCTCGCCTAAGAACAGTGCGCTCCTCGAGTGAAGTCTTTCTATAAAGACACATTTTTTACCCTTAATTTTGCGATGTAAAATCCTAATGTTCCGTGTATATGAGGGTACAATCTCTTTGTGTCTTTCAGAGACGAATTCAAAGTGAATCGGCCAAAGGTTGTCAGGCCATTTTCGCCAATGGCTACCGGCTCAATTTCTATATTGTCATAGCTATCGAGTATAGCATTTATAGCAATTTCATTCTCTTCGGGCGCGAACGTACAGGTAGAATAAACTATTAAACCTCCTGGTTTGGTAACCTTTATCGCAGCACGAATTAACGCACGCTGTCTTTCAGCACACTTATTTATCAATCCTGGATAATGATTATCCAGTAATGACCTATCTTTTGATATGACACCTTCACAACTGCATGGCGCATCAAGTAAGACACGATCATACCTGATTCCTAAATGAAAAACATTTGTAGCATCCATTTGATAGACGAGTGTGTTCCTAACACCGCACCGCATTAAATTAAAGAATGTGCTCCTGATCCTTTTCCTACTTGGATCGAGAGCAATCAATACACCATTGTTATTCATTTTCTGTGCCAAGTATGTAGTTTTGCCACCTGGCGCACATGCCATATCAAGGACTCTTTGTTCAGCTGAAACATCTAATTCCTCGACAGCGAGACATGAACTGAGGTCCTGTATGTAATAATAACCCAAAAGATATTCGATTGTAGAGCCAAGAGAGAACTTTTCTCTTGTAATTTCAAAAACTTCAGGAAGGATTGTCTGTTTTATATCAAATCCAATAGCTAAAAGCCTTTCAACAAGGTCCTTGACTTTCGTTTTTAATGTATTTATCCTGATGTATCTTCTAGGCTTTGATGCTAGGGCCTCTAGCAACTTCTGTGTGTCGGGAATGATCTCTATAAATCTTGAGGTCATCCATGTTGGATAACCATATTTCTTTGATAATTCAATAGAGCGTGGTGAATCACAAAATAGAAACGGCAATACCATGCTGAAGACTTGAAATCCTCTAACTTATTACAATACCCTGCCAAGGGTTTTGATTAATAGAAAAAACGTGTGCTAGCCGTAACCCTCCTTCTGTTTTAGACGGGATTCCGCTCAGCGGCCAACCTGGGCACATATAGGAATGTTTGACCCTGTTTGGCCTTGCTCCACCCGGGTCGACGGTTTCATTCCAGCATCAGTATCTTCAGGCTATTTGCCATCACTATCATCTTTGACTGACTGGATTCCTTTCTGTTTCGTTGCCAGCTGTCTCCAGCTAATTATCACTAATTCGAGTGCCTATTATGAGGGAGGAGTTTCCTCTCTTTCGAGTAACCCGTGCACTAGCTCACGTAAATAATAAAAATTAAACGTTAAATAAATTTGCTTCCTGTGCATGTACCTTGTTGTTGTGTTTCGGTGATTTGTGAGCCAATGAATGTCGCAGCGCTTCTTTCTTAGGCTTTGAATTCTTCTTCAAGTGTCTTTCGTTTTTTATCTATGTGAAAAATTGCGTCTGTTCGACGGTAAGCATCGCGGGCAGACCTTCCATATAACATGGACTGAAAAAGAAGGTAATTCTCAGGGATTACCATCCCTGTCTGATCGTCAGAATATAGAAGTTTCAGTGTGTCATCTTGTGTTCTGATTGTGTCGGAGTGAATATGCACCATATTAGTATCTCCATGTTCAAATCCAAGATCTATTGCCTTCTTACGAATGTCTCCAGTTCCTCTTGCATTACTAAGGATCGCGACACCAAATTCTTTCTCGTAGATATCCAGAAATGCTTCCTTATCCGGCGCCGCACTCTTGAATCTAACTGTCATCTGATGCAAGTGCATCATCCTTGAAGGAACCTTATATGCCTCAACATACAAATTCACCGTTGGTAGGAATGATTTTACATCGTCCTGATGGTGGGGATTTTTATCCCATTCGATAGAGTCTTTGACTTCCTTCAAATCTTCCAGATCGGCCGACCTTCTGATGAGAGTTACATCGTATCGCTCAATTTCACTTCCATATTTCTCGATCATAGGCTGGAGAATCCTTCCCATTCCCGAAACGTTGCAACTTCCTTGAATCACATATTTTTTCTTGAACATGTCCTTGTAGTTAACCCTTGAATTATGAATTACATCAGCTACTTTCTTAACTCCCGTACTATCTTCTCCTCCTTGAAATATAGCTGCTTTGTTTAAGGGCTCATACAGGTTAACTTTATTGTCATAACCATATCCATCCTTTGCCGCATCGATGACAATATCACTTTCCATGATCGCATTGGATATGTTTCCTGAGACAGGAAATCCCTTTTCCTTAAATTTCGAGACCATATTTGCTGGGACATATAAAGGGAAGTTTCTGTCAACCGCATCTTTGACTCGATTGTCAACTGAATACTTTCCCACCCCGATAAATTGAATTTCTTTATCTTGGGAAAAAGCAGTTGCAATCCTTCGCCCGATGTTTCCGTAGCCGTTTATGAAAACCTTGACCATATGAAGATGACATTAAAGAGAATGTAACGAATATTTTATTGTATTGTACGCCGCATTACTACTTTTTTAAGAATAATCAGCCAAATATGGAATCAAATTTTATAATCTATAAATAAACCTCGAGACACAAATAGAAAAGATTAGCAAAAATGACTTTCATGGCATAGTTAGTGATACATTTGAATAAAATCTTGGTAATTGATAATTATGACTCATTCGTGTACAATTTGGCGCAACTTTTGGGTGAGCTTGGTACTTTACCAAATGTTATTCGGAATGACAAAATTACAATTACTGAAATACGAAAAATGTGTCCAGATGGAATTGTTATTTCGCCGGGCCCCGGTCATCCGGCAGACAAAAAATCGTTTGGAGTATGCAGCGAAGTCATAACTGCGTTGGGCCCCCATATCCCCATTTTGGGAGTTTGTTTGGGTCATCAAGGAATAGCTCAGGTTTATGGTGGCAAAGTTATAAATGCAAAAAGAGTAGTGCACGGAAAGACCAGCTCTATCGAGTATTTTGGAGATTCTTTGTTCGACGAACTTGTAAATCCTTTCGTGGCAACAAGGTACCATTCTCTTGTAGTAGATCGAAAGAGTATTCCTCCTTGCCTTGAAATTACAGCAACATCGTTGGACGATGGTGAAATAATGGGACTAAAGCATAGAAAATTCCCTATACACGGTGTTCAATTTCATCCCGAATCTGTTCTTACAAAGGATGGATCGAAAATTCTTCTCAATTTTATTAGTCTTCTAAAAAGGTAAGTGAATGTCACCTGAAGATGTTGTAAGAAGCGTCACGAGTAAACTTGTCTACAAGATTGACTTGAAAGATGAAGATTTCTATAACGCAGTCAAATCGGTCTTTTCGGTTGATATGCCTGACGCAGTAATTGCTTCTTTTTTGACCGCCTTAACTGCAGCCGGAACCACGAAGAGGGAAATAAAGATCATTAGGGACGTACTAAAACAAGAATCTGTTTCTGTGTTCACAGACACATCAACTCCTCTTATTGATAATTGTGGAACGGGTGGCGATATGATTGATACGTTTAACATAAGTACGGCAGCTGCTATAGTGACTGCTTCTGCAGAATGTAAAGTTGCAAAGCACGGGAATAGGTCTGCAAGCGGCCTGTGTGGAAGCGCTGATTTTTTTGAAAGAATTGGTTTCAACTTGGACTCGTCTGTGGAGAATGTTGTAAGTTGTCTGAGAAAAACCGGCATGTCGTTCTTTTATGCTCCAAAATTCCATCCCGCGCTGAGGAGAATATCCTCAATTAGGAAACAGATAGGCTTTAAAACGGTGCTCAACTTCGTAGGTCCGCTTTGCAATCCATGCGCTGATATAACTGGACAGGTGATTGGGGTATCTGACCTCGGACTGCTCGGACCAATATCTGAGGTAATGTTTGATTCAGAGATTAACCACATTATACTAGTTCACTCTGACGATGGGCTCGATGAACTATCTAATACGTCTGAAAGTACAGTAATTGATATTAAAAAATCTGGATGCAGACAATATCGTTTTAGTCCAAAATCAGTTAACATCCAATTGGCAATGCCAAGAGACATTCAAGCATCATCAATGGAGGATTCAGTTAAATACACAATGCAAGTCATTTACGGTGTTGCCAGCAGTGCAAAGGAAGATATTGTAATACTAAATTCGTCTCTCGCTCTTATGGTTGGGGACAAGGTCGATACCATTGAAGAAGGAATTGAAATGGCGAGAAGTGCTGTTAGATCCGGTGCCCCTAAAGCAAAGTTAAGGGAATTGGTTGATCTCTGTGGCAATAAAGACAAACTAGAACAATTGGAGAAAATCTATAATCTGAATGATTGAAATCTTGTCACAAAAATTCTTTGATTATTTAGACTTTACTTATCTGATGAAATTCTAAGTAAATTTGATCGATGTCACTCGGGACCACGATAATAAATTAAAACACAGATATGAGCAAACTAAAATTCAAACGAATTACCCTTCTAATTGCTTCCAAAATAAAAAAATGGTATTTGACGGAACGTGTTGTATATGGTTAGATGAATAAGAAATTCTTGCTTTTCCTAGACTACCTTCTCTTTCCTTTAGATGATTTGGATTTTGCAGGTTTCTTTGCAGGTTTCTTTGCAGGTTTCTTTGCAGGTTTCTTTGCAGGTTTCTTTGCAGGTTTCTTTGCAGGTTTAGATGTCGAACTACTTGGTCCGCCACCAATTTTGAACATCTTTGTTCCACAAACACTACAAGTACCCTTTGTAGCAGGCCTTCCATTTTTCATTATCATTTGTTCTTCGTCATCCATCTTCCGTTTTGCTTTACACTTAACACAGTAACCTTCAGTCGCCAACACAATTATCCAAACTGTGCTTGCATATAAGAATAGCTCTTGCTACTACATCCTCATTATAATGGGATAATGCAATAACCATAATGATACTGGAATCACAAATTGCAACTTCTTAAGCAGGCATAAAAATTTACTTTAGTGATTTTTATTTTTGTTCTGCGAGAAGTTATACTTTTATTATATGTTGATGGTTATGCTATGATTGACAGCGACAATCCCTCACAATAATAGTCCTAATACTGGGAATCAATGGGCAGATCTAGTTGCAAATAAGCGTCAATTTGCGAAAGAACTCAGAGAAATAACAGACAAAATAGTAGAGGCAGACAATACAATTTCCGATTATGAACAAAATATTAGGACAAAAAAGAACGAGACCAAAGACTGTCTGCATAAAATAATCCTGTTTAAAGAAGATTTGAGGAATTCCAATTCAGAGCTGTTAGCTATCAGTGATAAGATTTCCCAATCAAAAGGATTTTTGAGTGTCGTCGAAAAAAGGTTACCTAAAGGTGATGAAGCAGAGTTAATAGAAAATACGAGTAAATTAAAAGAAAAAATTGACAGTCCGGATTTCCAATCCAAAAACGACATGCTCGAGCAGTATAGAAAAGCATCTATGAATTTGGAAGCTGTTAAAGCAGTAAGGACAGTCAGGGAGCAGATAACAAAACTTGTAGATGATTCAAAAAATTTGAGTAACAAAATAATGAAGATTGAGGCAGAGATGATCTCGCTTGAAGCAAGAATTTCCCAAAACCAGGTAGCGATAGAAAAAATATCATCTTCCAAAAATTCAATTCAAGAAAAACGAGAAACCTTGATGGCTGAATACAATAATGTTCTTAGTTCTCTAGACGGTGTCAACAAAAAGTTAGATTTGATGGCAACGGATAGGAAAAAATTTTCAGCCACAAAGCAAGGTGGTTATTATTCCTCACGTGATGAATATCAGCCATCAATGATTGAGTTCAAACAGAGCGCAGAGCGAAAAATGAAGGCAGGTGAAAAATTGACCTTAGATGAGCTCAGAATAATATTTCAAGAAAATTAATCATAGTGCAATTGAACAGAATGATGTAGAGTGGTCTTTGCATATGGCAAATGATTAGTTCATCATTAGGCAATATGCTAAGGGGGGAGTCAAAGCCCTATTTTGCGGCCAAAGATCAGATAAGTGGTATGACCTATCATTCGCATAGACGGTCGTGTCATCCCCTCTCTTGCTTCAATATTCCTCAATAGGATCTCTGTAGCTTCGATATCCACAAATCCTACTTTTCTCATTTGGATTGCAGTTTTCTCAATCTGATTTATCGTCGGGCAAATGGCCACAAGCGAAGCGCTAGGCTTTATCGAGTTATAGACGATCTCCAATACATTCCATGGGTCCCCTAGATCGATAACTGCAATATCCGCATCGCGCTGTTCTAGTCCTTCGTGCAGATCGTGCTGACTCATGGTCACATATTGTTGAAGATCTGCCTTCTCAAGATTTCTCCTTGCAATTTTCATAAACTCTGAGTTGACATCATATGTAAAAATATGCCCATCTGGCTTCACAATGCTAGCAAAAAATGTTGTGAGTGCCGCGCTACCTGTACCTATCTCTATTACCTTTGATCCGTTCTTCAAACCTGTCCTAATCGCAATATAGCCAAGATCTTTTGGGTAGATAATCTGTGTCTTCCTGTCAGATTTTAATATAAAGTCGTACACAGTTGGTTCTAGAAGATAAACTGTCTTTTCCTTGTTGGTGATGTATTTAGATCCGTATTCCAGTCCAATGATTTTTGAAAAATCGACGATCCCAATGTGGGTATGAAGTTTATGTTCACTGACACCTTTCACTAACCATGTCTTGTCTCGTTGATAGAAGACAAGTACATACTGGCCTTCCGCAATTTTCATTTATCTCTGAAAGCCGTACTGGTGATAAAAAACCTTGCAATACACTCCTTCAAATGAGATTTAGATTCATTAATAAAAAGATCGACTTAAAACAATATTGTGAGGATTGCGGCCCTTTTTTCAGGAGGAAAGGATAGTACCTATTCAATTTATCTGATGAAAAAATTAGGACATGATGTAGTCTCTCTTCTTACCATGATTCCAAGCTTTTGTGATAGCATGTTATTCCACTACCCTAATGTCGGAATGAGCCCGTACCTAGCGGAAGCAATGGCATTGCCGCTACATCAGTTCAATTCATTTCAATCTTCAACCGATGCAGAAGCGAACGTGCTCTCTGATGCCTTGAAGTTTATGAGATCGGAATATGGAATTGATGGCATTGTACACGGAGGCATATCAAGCTATTTCCAAAAGAATGTGTTTGAAAAATCCTGCCAAAAATTTGGGCTTTCAGTTTTTTCACCCGTGTGGCATACGGACCCCAAATCGTATATGCATGAGCTGCTCTCTGCGAACTTTAGTGTAGTAGTAACTAGTGTATCGTGCCTAGGTTTAGATTCAGCGTGGCTTGGTTGTCGCTTGGACCATGATAAAGTGAATAAATTGGAAAAGTTATCATCGAAATATGGTTTCAATCTGAATTTTGAAGGAGGCGAAGCAGAAACTATTGTGACCGATTGTCCTCTTTACACAAAAAAATTTGTTATTACTAAATCTGCAGTCAAGTGGGAAGGTGAACGGGGAATATTTGAAATACTGGACTTTGAATTAATAAATAAGAAATGTTAGAAAATCTACGATCTGGTCTCCGTTCTGCGCTCAAGAAGATGGTTGGGGCCTCTGATGTTAATGAAGAACTAATTGATGCATTATGCAAGGATGTACAGAGGGCACTTTTGCAATCTGATGTCAATGTAAGGTTAGTGATAGACATAACTAAACGAATTAAAGATCGTGCCTTGAACGAACAACTTCCTAAGGGACTATCTAGAAAAGATCACATAGTTTCGATCCTGTACTCCGAACTTGTCAGGTTATTGGGTTACTCTCAAGAAGAAAGGGATTCAATTCCTAAAGCCGGAAAATCAGAGGATGTGACCTTACCAATTTCTGCAGGGATTAATGTATTTTTAATGCTTGGGATCCAAGGAAGTGGTAAGACAACTGTAACTTCAAAATTGGCGAGATGGTTAACTAAGCATGGATATCGTGTTGGAGTGATTGGAACAGATACATGGAGGCCAGGAGCACTTACCCAGCTCAAGATGAACTGCGTTAAGGTCAATGTCGATGTGTTTGGAGACGAATCAAGTAAAGATCCTGCCAAAATAGTCAAGGATGGACTGGAATATTTTACGAAAACAGGCGTCGATATTGTAATAATCGATACTGCGGGTAGACACAAAGATGAATTTGGATTATTGAAAGAAATGGATAGTATGTACAAAATCTCAAATCCCAATTTAGTGTTGCTTGTTATAGATGGTACTATTGGTCAACAGGCATTTAATCAAGCTAAAAGATTTAATGAAACTACACCTGTGGGAGGCATCATAATCACAAAACTTGATGGAACGGCAAAAGGAGGCGGAGCACTCGCTGCTTCTGCAGCTACCGGTGCCAAGATCTTTTTTATAGGTAACGGTGAGAGGGTTGACGATCTGGAACAGTTCAGTCCAACACGTTTTGTAGGGAGACTTCTTGGAATGGGTGATATCAAAGCGCTATTAGATATGGCACGAGATCTAGAAATACGTGCAGACGAGAATCAATCAAAGAGGGTCCTAAGCGGCAAGATGACTATTGAGGATTTTTACGCCCAGATGGAAAATGTAGGCAAGATGGGATTCAGAAACATGCTGGATAGTCTTCCGGGATTATCAGGGATAGTAAAAGATGATCAGTTAGACGTACTTCAAAACAAAATGGAAAAATGGAGGTATATGATACAATCAATGACGAAAGAAGAAAAGAACAATCCCGACATTATCCATGATGCTAGGAGAAAAAGAATCGCAAGAGGATGTGGAGTAATGGAACATGATGTTAAAGATCTGGTTAAAAATTTCAATAATTCTAAGACAATGATGAAGCAATCAAAGGGGAGACAAATGCATGGAATGCTCAGAAGACTAGGCATCGGTTAGATTCATGATGCAACTTTCTGAACGTTTGATCAAATCCTTCGTGGTTTGTAATAGGTGTTTGATTAGGCAGACGGGTAAGGTTATTTCATCAGAGACTGTTGGAGGTGAAAGCAAAGGTTGCTACATTTGCAAAGGATTGTGGGAAAGGATGGAGTCAATCACCAGAGCGGCAAAATCTACAGGCAATAAGCATGATTTTAACACCTTTCTTATCGGACTAACAATTCCCACTCCAATGTGCGAGAGAGAAGATCAACTAAGATCGATGTATAAGATCAGAGGAAGAGAAACTATTAAAGCCACATTTACACGAGCAATCAGACAGAGGTTCGTTGAACTTAGTGGTAAATATTTAGACCTTCTTCATCCAGATATAATTATTATTATATACATCGGTGATGATGATAGCGGTGAATTTCGACTATCTGTGAGATCCAAACCTTTGACACTGAGAGGTGTTTACAAAAAGAATAACCGTCAGATATTCCTCCAATGCATAGGGCCTATTCCATGCTCAAGAAACAATCCTTGCAGTATTGAAGATATTTTACGATGGAAGTTACTATCTGAAACCGGGGCTGAGTCTGTTTCTTTTTCATGGTTTGGGAGAGAGGATAAAGAGAGTTTAGTTTTAGGAAAGGGAAGACCATTTTATGCTACCCTGAAAAATCCCAGAAGAAGGTATCTGAAGCATGATCTTCGTTTTGAATCAAACGATATTCGTGTTAGGATTCACAAAGAGCCTGCTTTTTTGCCTAGGCATTTACCTCCGCTCATCAACAAAATACGTGTTGTTGTCAGTTGTGGAGATAATGAAAAAATTGAGCCCACCGAATTGAAAGTCTTGAACAAAAAAGAAATAATATGTGTAAAATTCCTTAACAAAAATGCATATAATATCAAGTTAATCTATTCTATGTCTGCGAGGCATTTAGACATAAGAAGGTTTGTACTAACAATGATCTGTGATGGTGGTCTGCCCATTAAACGATTCATAGATGGATACGAGAAAACGATGCCAAACGTGGCAGCTTTAGTTGATAAACACTGCAAGTGTGATGTCTTTGATATCTTGGACTTGTCAGTTCAGTAAGATTCTATTAATCAGTCAGAAATTGAATTGAATTGATTAAGATGAAAAATAGATGCATAACCCGAATCCTTCTTTATTTCTCTCTCTCTCTTATTTTTTATCTTTTTTTTGTAGAATCGAGATTTTGACCACGAACTCAAGCAACAGCTTCAAGAAACTTTGTGACGTTTTCATATCTCGAACACGAAATAAAAAATTAGAAATCGTTTGTGAATTTTATTTCCACAATATTGTGAAACGACATTTCCCTATTTGAACATGGATTGATTTACTTCTTTTATTAATATGTAAGGTTTGAAATGATATGGTGATAGGTCGTTACGGACAGCGTATTTCTAACTCAAATATGGCATTGGGGATGACAGAATGTCCACTATGGATATCACCTGACATGAATTCAATGAGGAAAATCTTGCACTAAAAAAAAGTTACGTAGATTATTTCATCTAGACTAACTCTTTTTGGTCTTCGTCTTTTGAACAAACTCAGTAAAACCGCATTTACCACAAGTGCTTCTATCAGAATGCTCAGCCATGAATACTCCCCTTCCACACCTTGGACAATCTCGCTTTTTCCTTACAAGCTTGTCGTCGGACACTTCGTAAAACTTAGAAATTTGTGTCTCTCCGCCTTTTTTCTTATCTGTATTTTTCAAACTGATCCTCCCTACCCAATACTTATCAACCCAATATACTCCTACTTATTCTTCTTGCCAGATTTTGAGGATTCTAATGCTGCTTGTTTAGCTTTCAATTTCGCAGCTTTTTCATCATCAATAATCTTCTTTCTTTCTGCTTTCCCCAGCAAGCGCAAATTTCTATGCTTAGGTAGAGAATCCTTCATAGCAGCTTCGCTTTCGTAGATGTAAAAGGACGCGTCTACATCTGGCTTTCCATAGCTACAATTCATACTGATTGGGACAATTATCTTTTTCTCAATATTGTTCTTTGCGGCAATCAGGTTTATAGCATCAGTCTTAGTAATTCGTCCTGCCGCATTTTTTAATATCAACCGGAGTTCTTTTCGTTTCATGAATAGATTATCAAAGTCCCGTAGTACCACAATTTCTGTTTCCAAAGCAATCTAATAGCACCCCTGGGTGCTCATATAAGGATTACTTGAGTAAAATCTCAGGCCGGAATTGAGATTTCGTTTGCAGTCAAGATTTCTATATATCTTGAGCATTCAGCTATGACAATGCACTATTCAATTCAATTATGCATCCTGAAAAAAGGTCTAGGGAAGATAAACAGATAATAAAATCGGGCCCGACGGGCTTCGATCCCGTGACAACTGGCTTCGGAGGCTTGTGCTTTGCAAGGCATGAACAGCACCCTTTCCTGACTAGGCGACGGGCCCATACAATAGTATTACATTAATAAATTATTTGTACCTATCTATGAATAATTTTTTCCATCCTGAAACAACGATAGAGATTATTGCATCCTGATTTAATTACTAAATCATTCTTAAACAGTAGTTAAAAATGGCAATATCTTTTCAGGGTATTCAAGAACCTACAAATGGAAAGATTAAAGATGGTCTGCAAGTAAATGTTGCCTTTGTCAGGCATCTGTGATTTCTCTGATCCCTAAGAAAATAAATGGTGTCAAGGCCTTTGCAGTTGACATAGACGGAACTTTAACTGAAAATGGCAACGGCTTGGTGCATTTGCCCGCTATCTCGAAGCTCAGATTCCTAGAACGATCTGGCTACAGAGTGGTTTTTGTAACAGGACGCTCAGCTGTAGAAGCGTATATCTTGTCTGTATTTTGTGGGACAACAAATATTGCTGTAGGGGAGAATGGAGGTGTTGTTATTACTCGACCGGACAAATTTACTATATTGGCAGACAAAGAAAACTGCATAAAAGGGTATAACTTTTTGCGGGAGAGGATACCTGATGTAAAGATTAAACCAGTTTTTCCTCGCGTTTCAGAAGTTGTTCTAACACGAACGTTTGATATGCAAATTGGAAAATCAATTTTAGAAGAAAGTGGACTTGGGCTGTACTTGTCAGATAGTAAGTATGCCTATCACATTAATCAAATTGGAGTAAATAAAGCAACAGGGTTGACACATGCATTAGAGACGCTTAAAATTGATGCTAGCGAAGTTGTGGCCATTGGTGACAGCGAGACTGACATTCCGATGTTCGATCTTTGCGGATTCAGCATTGCGTTGGCTCATGCTGAGACCGATGTAAAGAACAGGGCTAATCATGTTGTTGACGGGATTTCAGGCAGAGGCTTGTCAGAAGCAATTGATTATATCTCATTCAACTATCTTAGAGATAAAAAATGACGTTCCAACGTTTTAAAGATCAAATAGATGACGTTATGAGAAATTCACTAAGGAATATGGGTTACAAGGACCAAGAATATGAGCTTCTTGAACCAGCGAAAAAAGAATTTGGTGATATAACCTGCAATGTGGCGTTTCTTTTAGGCAAAAAACTCAACAAATCTCCATATGAAATTGCCTCAACGATTGTGAAAAACTATCTAAAAGACTCAATTCAAAAACAAAAACCGAGATTCATAGCTTCGGTTGAAGCGCACGCTGTGGGATATATCAATTTTACGGTGGATTGTATCAGGCTTGGTGGTATCACTTTGAAGACAGTACTGCAGGACAAAAATTATGGCTTTGTAGACATAGGAAAAGGAAAGAAGGTAATTGTAGAACACACAAGTGTAAATCCAAACAAGGCGCTGCACGTCGGCCACATGCGGAATGTTATACTTGGGGATACCATTGCTCGACTTCTGAAATTAACAAATCATAGCGTTGTTGTTCTGAATTATGTGGACGATTCTGGGTTACAAATTGCCGACATCCTGGTAGCCTTTCTCTATGCAAAAATTCCGCAGGAGCCTCAATCCGAATTTATGAAATTTGACAAATATTGTGGAAATGAAGTTTATGTAAAGGTCAACAGGCTCTATAAGTCTGACTCTACCCTTCTTGAGAGAAGAAAACTGGTCTTGCAAGCACTAGAAATAATTGATGGATCAATTTCTTCTTTCGCGTCTAGAATAACGCTCAAGGTTCTACAAGAACAGTTGAAAACATGTTGGAGATTAAGGGCCCGTTATGATTTGTTAAACTTCGAGTCTCACCTACTGTTTTCAAGGTTGTGGGATCAAGTATTTCAAATGATTGCTGCTAAAGGCACGATCGAGTACCGTACTGGGGGAAAAAATATAGGCTGTTGGGTATTCACATCAGACGTCGAATCGAACGAAAAAGTCATAGTGAGAAGTGATGGAACCGCAACCTACATTGCCAAGGACATCACGTACGCTGCGCTTAAGGTGGGTATAGTCCAAGATCCTTTCAGATATTATATTTTTTCAAATCAATGGGATGGAACTAATCTCTGGGCAACAACAATTAGAGAGGATACTGCAGAAATTACCCGCGTAGAGCGGTTTGTTGATTCATATATAAACGACAGCATATCCAACAGGAGACATTTTTATCCGGCAGATATGGCTATCACCCTAATCGATAATAGACAAGATAGACTCCAGCGCATATTGAGAGAAATCATTGATAAGCTGGAAAACAAAGTACACAGTTACTTTCCATTAAGCTATGGACCCGTTACACTAAGTTCACAGACAGCAACTCAACTTGGATTTAGTATAGAGGAAAATAAGAATTCTGTTAGCATGTCAGGAAGAAAGGGAATTAGTGTCGACGCAGATTCCGTTCTAGATGCATTGCACAGAAAAGCTAAGCAAGAAGCGAGGGAAAGAAATCCTACTTTTAGTGACTATGAGCTTGCCGAGATTGCAGAGGAGCTAGCGATTTCAGCCATGAGATATAATCTAATAAAATATGATATTGAAAAAATTATGAAATTTGACATTGAGGATTCTTTGAGTCTTAATGGCGACTCAGGACCATACATACAATATACACATGCACGTATATCCAGGTTAATTGAAAAATCGGGATGCAGTGTGGTTGCTGACCAAAGTAGTAATGACTTTATGTTGGAGGTCGCTGATCTGCTTAATCAGGAAATTGAATGTGAGCTTCTAATACAAGTATCCAAATTTGAAAATATTGTACTAAACGCCGTAGAAAATTTCGACCCTAAAATTGTTGCTCGCTATCTGCATAGTTTGGCCACCATATTCAATGTTTACTACGAAAAGATACCAATAGTAAAGGAACAAGACCGTAGAATTAGAGACGCAAGGATCTCGTTGGTAAGAGCGATTAAAATTACTTTAATCAATGGCATGAGGGCACTTGGAATAACACCTCTCGAGAGGATGTGACATTGTTTTGGTTTCGTGTTAAGGGTCAGTGGTCTTTGGAACGTGCTTATGAACTACTTATGAATAAACATGGTGAATCTACTTTACTATTGATATTCCAGATATTGTGAATGTACTGACGATGGGGTTGTAGATTCTCAATTCGTCAAACATTTTGACAATATTTTTTCTTGCGTTTTCTATTGACTTCGCTTTTATAAGGATCTTGAGGCACTTTCCACAGCGAACGGACTGAACAGACGAGTACCCGCCACTAATCATGAGATCTTTATAAACCGTCTCCCCTTCAGGATCACCTATGTCTTGCTTATTTTCAATTATAACATTAACCAGATATTTATTCAAATATGTCGCTTGTTCTTATTCATAAGTTAAGTTGCATAAAATCCTTATTTTTGCAATTCCAATGACAAATACATTTGGAACTTACAGGATCAAGGTACCAGGGTAAAAGTATAAAAATTGACATGTACTTGATTTACTTTCGGTCTCGAATGGATTTTAGTAGTTGAATGGTAGTACATTGGATATTTTGAGCCTTTCTAGGTAAAAAATGTCATTATTTACATAAGCACCTTGCAGGATACTCTAATGCAATCGCAATCAACACTATTGTTAGAATCAGACTCTGACAAAGGATTGCGTACATTTCGGTAGAAAACTGGGTGTATGCATAGGCATTTTCATATTAGCAATATGAATTGAAACTACTTTGAGTATTTGCCGAAGCAAGCAACCCTTACGAAAGTTTTAATTACCTGAATGGAAATCCTGCAGCGTTTCGTCTAAAATAGAGCAGTGGTCATGTAGCTCAGCCCGGTTAGAGCGAGGGTTTTGTAAACCCTAGGCCGTGGGTCCAAATCCCACCATGACCTTATTTCTAACAGTTCTTTCAGGTTTGCTATAAATAGCGTAAAATACCCATTTTATCAAATCATAGTTTAATACAATAAGCAAAATTTTATGGTTCCTAACTAAGATGAGGAGAAAATATGTTCCGTTGTAAATTGAGCGCAAAATACCAAAGATACCAAAGATAGATGAGCGTTACTTGGTCCATTGCCTAGAATCGGATCCGTAATATACCAGGCACAGATTGAATCATAGTAACACCATACTAGTGCAGCACCTACATTCAAGCAGATACACCTACATCTATTGATGTGTAGAATCATATCTGTTTATTTATGGCTGTGAAAATAGAAATTAAAGAAAAATATCTCATTGAAGTATTGATTTAATTGTATTTCTATTTTTTTGATAATTATGATAATGACCATTACGGAAGTGAAACACTACAACAAATTTAAGGATGGAACAAACCTAAATTTTAGCAAGTGTTTATTCAAAACATAGCTCCTTCAGACCAAAGATTAATCACAAGTTGTAGGTGATAAATCATCACCTAACGTAATTAGAATTTGCCATCTCATGACTAAATTGATTGTAACTGGAAATAATGTAAGTGGAATATGCAGAGATGCATTGCCGAATTTATCCATTGTTCGTTAAACTGAAATAGGGAACAAATTGCTCAAACCTGTTAAGAAGATGGTACAAAAACATCAAAATACTGCCTCTATAAGTAGCACAATCAAAAACCTTTTTTTAGACATGACGTATCATTGGTACTGGATTTACAAATGCCTGAAGAACAGCAAATAAAGGTTAACAATCACACATACAAAGTTTCTATGAACGATCAGACTAGAATGTATGCCATGAAACTACGCAGATTATATCAGCAAACATATACTGACGTTGACTCTTTTGATGAACTGAGCTCTGAGATATCCAATACCCTAAATAATCTCCTTAAATTCGCATTATCTCCAGAGGTACTCGAAGAAGATATGGACGGGACTGTCAAACAGTTATTAGGTATGTTTGAAAAAAGCCAGAAAAAGTAGGTTAACTACAAGTCATTTCCTAACTAGTCAACAACAAATCATTTTATCAAAAGCCCATAAGCGTTTGCATAATGATCGAAGCTATTGAGTATTGAATAATTGTTAGAAAAACAAATTTCAATAATCTGCTCTGGTTTTGCCTCAGTGACCTTATCCCCCGATGTAGCTAACGCAACTGTAACCGCAGACACGAGTTCACTTGTAACATTAAGTGTTTTAAATACATAATTCAGGTTTAGGTAGGAGCTAGAATACAATATGTCATTCAGTACCAAATGGATAAAACCCCAAGCTGAAAGCGTTGGTACCAAGATATTGGATAACTTTAAGCCACAATCTCCTCTGAAGCCAAGGATTGAAGAGGCTCAGAAGAAACTTCAAATGCAGATTGCAAAGTTAGACAGTATTTCGATTAAAACGGAAGAGAAAGATCAACTAGTATTCAAAAGGGTAATTCAAGCAGTACAGAACCATGAATCTCAGTACGCAAAAGTTCTTTCCGGAGAATTAGCACAGATTCGGAAGATGAACAAGATGGTGAATTCTGCTAAATTGGCCTTGGAGCAAATTCAGTTGCGACTGAACACAATCACTGAACTAGGCGATGTTGTAGTTACCCTAAGTCCAGCGATGTCAGTAATCAAAGGTATCCAAAGCGGTTTATCTTCTATGATGCCAGAAGCCGATCACTCTCTGTCACAAATTTCAGATATGCTTGGTGGCATACTAACAGACTCAGCCCAGATTCCTGCTGCAGAACTCAATAACAGTAAAGTAATGACAGAAGACTCGCTTAAAATAATAGAAGAAGCTACAGCAATAGTCGAACAAAGTATGAAGGAAAAATTCCCAGACCTGCCATCGATTGGACTGGGAAGCAAGGATGCAGAAGCAACTCTATACTGATTTATTAATATTCAGCCGGCGACAACAAAGCAAGAGTGGCAGTAGTATCTGTCACGATAATATATGCTAGTAACTGGGACTATTTCGACCAAGCGCAATTTTTCCAATTTCTTTTTTTATCCTACTAATGGTAGGATAGCTATAACCCTTATCTCTGTAAGTCTTGATCATCGATTTCCAGTTGGAGAGTCTCCATTTTGCTTGGCCCGCCGTCAGCATATTAGTTTCTCTCTTAACCTTGCTCTTTCTCCCTAACATCAAGTAACCTTTGTCTTTTGCAATCTGTCTATTGTAAGCGAACTTGAGTCCGGCGATAAGTGATTCTGTATTTAGGGATGAAAAATAGCGACTTATTTCTTCACATTGGCGCTCTGTTGCCCGTAAATTGAAGTTAAGCTCCCTCTGCAATAACTTTCCTAAGCCGGGACAGCAAATAAATATTTCTAAATTCGAATTTTGCAATATTATGGTTCTCTCATACATTGTGCAACCAACAATCAAAATGGAAGGCGAAGGAGAATAGGTATAGTCATATTCTTTACGCAAGTAGTTCCTCAGCAATTTCTTCAATTATTTGTAACGCTGTTATTAGTTCCGTCTTCGTGTGCGATGCTGTCAGTGAAATCCTGATCACAGAAGAACCCTTCTTTACAACGGGAAATCTCATTGGGTGAACGAAAATACTATTCTCAAGCAACATTTCCGCAAATCTAACTGCTTTATCCTCGGAACCTATGAAAAGTGGAATAATCTGGCTTCGGGAATTTCCTATCTTAAATCCATGCTTCCTTAGTATCCCAGTGAACAAATTTACGTTTCTAAATAGGACTTCTTGCAAATGTCCTTTTCTTGCAATATTTAACGCAGTATTCGCTGCTACACAAAGATGGGCGGGTAGAGCGGAGGTAAATATAAACTGCCTAGACTTATTTATTAGATATTCTCGAATATCTTCTGAAGTGGCAACATATCCTCCAAAACAACCTAGAGCCTTGCTAAGACTGCTCACGTGCAAATCGATTAGTCCATCTATTTTGCAATACGACGGAACGCCCGCTCCCCCTGGTCCATATATAAAGTCGCCGTGAGCATCATCAACTACCGTTAGGGCATCAAATTCCTTAGCTAAGTTGCATATTTCTTTCAGATTAGACATATCTCCGCCAACACTGAAGATTCCTTCGGTGACAACTATCCTTCTTTTGGCTTGTTTCTGAATCATCTCGCGTAAATGTTCGGCATCGTTGTGTCTAAAAACACATATTTTTGCTCCGCTTAAACGGCACGCATCAACTATGCTGGCATGATTTAATTCGTCACTGAAGATGACTGTTTCCTTGTTTGCGAGGGTGCTCAGAGCACCAATCACAGCAGTGTATCCCGAGGTAAAAACCAGCGATGATTCAGTCCTTCGATGGATAGCTAATTGGGATTCTAAATCGTGTAATTGAGAGTTGTTTCCAGCTACTAGTCTAGAACTACAAGGTGATATCTCCTCAATGGCACGTGTGGTCTCACTAATGACAGAGGGATGACGAGAAAGCCCAAGATAATCATTAGAATTTAGGTTTAATACCTTCCTTCCATCAATTATCGCTGATGAACCCTTATTTTGGACAATTCGTAATTTTCGATATAAATGCTCATCCTTCAGGGTCCTTAATTCCTGTTCAATAAAGTCAGGCCGGAATTCCAATTTCATGAATCATATTCAAGTCATTGCTCATTTCATTCCCACCGGTTGTAAGGTAACCACCTGAAATTATCCCGTTCGCGCCAGCTCTCAAAGCCGTCCTCCCATTGTCGCTAAAATGTACTTCTCTACCGCCTGCGAGTTTCAAAATTACCTTTGGCATGATAAATCTCCAAACTGCAATAGTCCTGATCGCTTCTTCGGGGGTTATCGTATCTATTTGTGCCATCGGCGTACCTTCTTTTGGTATCAAAATATTAATTGGGACCTCGTCGGGATTCAAAGCCGCCAATGCGAACGCAAGCTCAATTCTCTGCTTGACAGTTTCACCCATTCCTATTATGCCTCCACAACAAAGCTCAAGGCCTGACTCCTTTACTATCTTGGCCGTTTTAACTCTGTCAGCAAAATCGTGGGTTTTGCATATTTGCGAGAAAAAACTTTCGGATGCTTCAAGGTTGTGATTATACCTCTTAATTCCCAGGCTCTTGAGCCTTCTTGCTCTTTCCAAGGTCATGAACCCCAGAGAAGCGTTAATGTCTATTCTGACTTCTTTCTGGAGTGCTTCTATTGTATCACATATTTGTCGAAATTCTTCTTCAGGGGGAGATCTATAGGCACAAACCAAGCAGAAACTCGACGCCCCCTGTCGTTCTGCTTCCTTCGCACGTACAATTACCACTTGTTTTGGCAAGAGAGGGTACTTTGATATCTTTGTGTTGTAAAAGGATGATTGAGCGCAAAACGAACAATCCTCAGGACACTTCCCAGATTTAGCGTTAAGTAACGACTCTACATCTATCCCATATCCATTGAATTTTCTTGTAATAACGTTAGCTGAATATGCAAGCGAAACTATGTCTTGGCTGCAGAGTAGTTTTTCAGCTTCTTCAAAGGATATACTTTCACCAGAAATAACTTTATTCATACAAAAATCAATAAGCTCTGACTCTTGCACGACTTAAATTCTATAATGCCCCTACTTAATCTTTGTTTGGATATTTAGATCAACAGAGGATGGTTTGTGTCATTTGATTTTTGGACATAACCATTTTATTTTATTCTTTGATACTTCCAGTTTTTTAATCGTGGAAAGTGCGAGTAATAATGCTAATTACTGCATTTTAAGTAGTCTTTTAGAGTTAAAATTAAGGAAATCCTGTTAGATGGAGGCACTTTCATCTGAGAACTGTTTCTGAAAGGTCTTGAAAGTAGTATGTAAATACAAAAGCGAAGAGTATATTTTCTATGATAGTCGGAGAACTATTCAATATACGAATATCGTCAAATCGACTGCACACAAGAATAGTCTCCAAAACGACCCTTTTCTAGGCTATCTGAATATGAGTACCATTAGTATACCAATTAATACAGTAAAATTTGGGAATAAAAACAGCATACCTTTTTTAGACTGTGTAAATTTTTTGACCATCACATAATTATTCTGAAAATGTCTAGATTTCTAATCTATTATGTTATATGCATTTGGATACCTTCGGGTTAGTACCGAAGAACAGACAATATTAAATCAAAGAATTGCCATCAAGAAGTGGGCATCAGATAATGAATATGAAATTTTAGAATTCTTTGAAGATGCGTCGGTAAGCGGAAAGGTTGCAGCAATTAACAGACCGGCCTTCAGAGAAATGCTAGAAATAGTCAGGAATGAGCAAGTCGATGCGGTTATTGTCTATGAATTGTCAAGGGTTGGAAGGACTTTTTGGGAAACACTAGATGCGATCAAAGCGATCGAAGAATACACACCACTTATTTCTTGTTCTGCAAAAGAGGTGTTTTTGCAAACTACCGATCCTAGTATTAGAAAACTCTTGATAGGCATCCTTACATGGGTAGCTGAAAGGGAAAGGGAGATTTTGATCCAACGTACCAAAGACGGCATGATAAGGGCAAAGATATCTGGTAAAATGATTGGTAGGCCGAAGAAATTCTTGGACAAAGATTCGCTTATAAAATTATTGTCGCAAAATATGCCAAAAAGGAAAATAGCCGAAAATCTTGGGATGTCCAAAGCAACGCTGTATAAGGGTATTCGTAGATTATCTTTGAATGCAGAACTATGATATTTGTTTCTTTATTTTTCGGATGACAGATCTATATACATCAATAATGCGTTTAAGATCGTTCCTGCCTATGGCCAAAGGAGGTATTACCAGCATGATATTTTCCAATGATCTTAGGTACATTCCCCGTTTTAGTGACTCTTCTGCTATGAACTGACCAATAGGCTTTTTGCAAACCGTCAATATGTCTTTATTGTTTTTCCTCAATTCAATAGCAGCAAGAAGTCCCTTGTGTCTAACATCAGTGACGATATCAATTTCTATCAGATCTTCTAGAAGTTTTTCAAGATATCGCATATTTTTTCTTATCTTACTAATAAGGTCATACCGTTCATAGAGAATTAAATTTGCTGTAGCCGCAGCGCAACCCACTGTATGTCCTGTGAATGTATGTCCATGATAAAATTGCTTTCTGTCATTGTACTTTCCAAGGAATGCATTGAATATATTATTAGTTGTCAGTGTTACCGCCAATGGGAAATATCCTGCAGTCAATGCTTTTGCATAACAAACAATGTCTGGAGAAGAACCCTGTGCACTATATTCAGTCATGTTACCGAGTCTTCCAAAGCCCGTTGCAATTTCGTCCAAGATAAATAAGATTTCATGTTTTTTACACAACTCGCTTATATGCTTCTGAAAACCTTCTGGGTAGATTTTGACTCCTCCAGCGAGTTGCGCTCCGCTTTCCATCACAAATGCTGCCGTATCAGAAGCATTTTTCTTGATAACTTTTTCTGCTATGCTTATGCATTCATCCGCTGTTAAATCATTTTTTCCTCCTTTAAATTTCGAGTTTCTGATTGTGGGCGACGGAATCCGAAATGTGTTCTTCATTAAAATAGATTTGTAGGGAGAAAAAAACCCATCTACATAACCTATAGACATGCATCCAATCGTATCGCCGTGATATCCATTCTTCAATGATATGAATGATCTTTTTTCGCCTCTTCCTTTGTTCCGCCAAAACTGTACAGCCATTTTCAGAGCCGCTTCTATGGCAGTAGAACCATTATCAGTGTAAAAGACTTTATCCATACCTTTGGCCATTTTGATTAGTTGTTGTGCAAGATTAATGGAAGAACTTCCCGCTAAACCGAATAGTGATGAATGAGGAAGGTCCCTAAGTTGCCTTATCATAGCGTTTATGATCTCATTTCTGTTATGACCCCACACGTTACACCACATATTGCTAATCCCATCGAAATACTTGTTATTGTTCTCATCAATAAGGTAAAACCCCCTTCCAGATGTAATAACAGGGGCTCGAGTATTTGTCCATTCTTTCATCTGTGTGTAAGGGTGCCAAACGTACTTTTTGTCCTGGGTGCTTTTTAGCATGCAACATTATGATCAGGTACTATTATTAGTATGTAGAACTAGTCAGCATACAAATTAAATTTTAAAGTTCATGAAGGGGGATCCCAGATTTAAGTCGTCTATGAATTGGAATTGGGTGATTATTTTTAGGTGATTATCGTTTATACTTTGTTTCCTCAGATAATACAAGATTAAATAAAATAAATTTATTAAGAATACCCTAGACAGATTTGTTATGAAAACCAGGATATCCATCATACTTCTTTTCATTTCTCTGGCTTTGTTGATGATATATGCAGCCGATGTACAATGGGGATTTCTCCCATTAAGTCCATCTGTCAGGGGTGGCGGATTGGGTGGAAGTGCAGTAATACTATCAATTATCGCGTTCGCTATATCGTTAAAGAAACGATCCAGCATAGTTGTAATTTTGCTTCTAATAAACGGTGGACTAATCGTTGGTGGTATGGCGGCCGTGTACTCTCAGGACTCTCAAGGAACAACAAAAGGTCATCTCCAGACCATATTTGGAACGATGGGCTTGGGAATCCTTCTTATTGTACTCGGGATCTTGAAAATTGTTATGACTCGAGGACGTTCTGTATGAACTCAGCAAACGGATCACCAGGTACGAAAATTTCAGTGATCCTTCAAGTTGCCAAATTCCATTAGCCCTTCGCGTTGGGTATTCCGATGACTTGATTAAGTTGAGCATATTTCATCATTCGACTTTTGAAATATCGCCATCTGGCTTTGAATCTAATATTAGCACAACATTTATTTTGTGTCATAATTTTTGTAATAATGCGCCGCTGTAGCTCAGCATGGTAGAGCAAATCCCTAGTTCAAAAGTGCTTTGGAGCTTATCTGGCTGTTAACCAGTGGGTCATCAGTTCGAGTCTGATCAGCGGCGCCTTCTGTTCCCCTTTATCTGAAATGTAAATGTAATAATGATTCAGTAATAATTAACACGCAATTAATGTTCATATCACTGCCTGCGTCAGTAACATTCCTAGTGGGCTGGAGTTCTTGCGTAAGGCCCCTTTATACACTTGTTAAACTAGAGACTTGAATCATTCATGTGATGAGTAGGTGCACTCGTATGGCCTAGAATTTTTTTCAGTCCCAGGCGACATTACAACAGCTAATCTAATGCGTGTATACATAATCAATGGTTAGAACGGACATTTTTCGAAAACGGCACATAATCCCAAATTTTAGACACGAAGAATTCACCAATTACTTCATTCGTCTTTCTGAGTAATATTGCTAAATTCGAATTTTGAAATATTACTTTTTTATTGTTTCTGTATGTGTTGACGCTCAACATCTTTTTTTATTATATGTCACGAAGAAAAACTACTAAAATATCAATATATTATTTGAAAAATGGAGTAATTCTGATACGCTACCATCATTCACAAGTCAATGATGGCAAATCAAATTTTTGTTTCTTACTGTCTAAAATGCTATTATATCTAGAGCTATTGCGTCAGAAAGCAAATCAAGATGACGTGAAGCCACGATATATCCATTCTTGATTTCACCACGAGCAACCCATCTGTTTGATGATGAGAAAAGTCTTTCCTTTCTGATCCTTTGTTCTATCTCTTCGATGTTCAATTCCTTTTCTTCAATTTCTTCTGTTTGTGTCAGCCTCATAGTTAATAAGATCTTGCGAACAAGTACCCTATTTCCAAATCGTTGTGAAAAGTCCCTTGCTGCCTCATCAATTTCTACCAATTTTATCTTTATCTGAGTTCTATTCAGAGCATCTCTGCTTGTAAGAAGCCTGTCGTCTACGAATCTTTCGTAAGCCAAGTTGAATTCTTTTGAGTATCATGCTATAAAATCATTCGTTTATCCATCTTATTTCCAATTATTCATTTTATCACAACTTTTTTGTTTTCTTCTTATTTCTAGTATTTTTTAGTTGCTATACAACGATTTCGTCGATCCATTCCTATTCTCTTTTACGTCCATCAGAAATTCATAAAATGCATTTTTGCTTTCTGTCAATCCACAGCGTCGTAACAGAACCGAACTGTTTGCTTCAATTCCTTTTCCAACAATAGATCCGATTAGACGGACTCCTGAAATTTCGATTAATCCGTACGTCAATTCCGACGGATTGTTTTTGTTATGGGATTTTGAAAATTCTATTATTCTTCCCTTGCTATCAGCCTTTACCATGTCAATCCGTCTAGAAAAACACTGGCTACAGAATTGGTTTGGTGGCCAGACCTTTTGATGACAGTTGCAACACGTTGGAATTCTTAATTGACCTCTCTGAAGATAATAAAAAAAGTCCTTCATTTATTCAGTTCCCATGATAATAACCACTGCGGATGACCCGGCAGCTGCAAGATTATGCACCAAACCAATCTTACAAGGACCTTTTACCTGTCTATTTCCAGCTGATCCACTAAGTTGTTCACTGATTTCAGCTACCTGAGCTACACCAGTAGCGCCGATAGGGTGACCAGTGCCTAGTAAACCCCCACGTGAGTTAATGACAACTTGGTTCTCAGTTACAAATTTCCCACCTTGTCCTACTTTTGTCATTCCTAAGTCTTCGTAAGCTAGGATCTCCATTATAGTGAACGCATCATGGAGTTCAATCAGATCAACATCTTTTGGTTCTAGCTTTGCCATTTTGTAAGCCATGTTGGCGGCGATCTTTGCAGAATGTATGGAGGAAAGATCTTCGCTTATTCTAGCAAAGCTGGCTGACTCAGTATGTGTGCCTATGCCAGTAAGCCACACGGGATTACAACTGATTTTTCTCGCGTTTTCCTTGTTTGTCATTATTACCGCAGACGCTCCGTCACAGACGTAAGAACATTCGAGTAATTTGACGGGATCAGCAATTTTCTGAGATTCTAGGACTTCTTCTAGCGTAATTTTTGTGGTAAAAAGTGCTTTAGGATTGCTGATTGCGTTACTACGATTTTTGACCGAAACCATAGCCATCTGGTCTTCAGTTGTACCGTATTTGCGCATGTGTGACTTTGCAAAAAGCGCCGCCCAGTGGACTGGAAACGCAAATTGCCCTCTAGTAACATCCCATTTCAATTTCTTACCCTCAGTCTCGCTAGTGTCGGCCCCCACCACGAGAGCCATTTCACATAATCCTGATCTGATGAGTGAATAAGCCGAGATTATAGCATGAGTTCCTGAATTGCAAAGATTATCAATTCTCTGCGATATTTTTGGCGTTATACCAAGATATTCAGACAGGATCGCTGAACTATACTGTACCGAAGAGGTAGTTGAAAAAAGTACACAATCTATTTTGTCCTTGAATTGAGGAAATTCCTGCAAGATTTCTGTGCATGGTTCACATGCCAACTCCAACAATGAAAGTGAAGACTTTTTCCTAAATTTTCCACTTTTATGAGAGACTACTGCTACATCAGACAAGGTTGGATAACAATAGGGATTCGTTGATTGAATCTTCTGGATTTCCTACAGGATTGACTTGCAGTATTGGTAGAGTAATACCCGTAGCCATGAATTGTCGTAAAGATCTTACGCAATCTTCTTTATCACCATAAATTGCAAGTGATCTTAACATTTTTTCAGATACACAATTTGACGCTTGGTCAATACCATTTTTTTTATACTCTTCAGTTATTGCACTCACTTCGCTTTGGAATCCGTTTTCTGCCAGAAATTTGCTGTAATATTTTCCTACAGCAGTATAAAATGCAATGGTCTTTGCAGCTCGCCGCCTAGCAATCTCGGGATATTGTTCTGATATTGCAGTAATAAAGACAGAACATATATCAAAAGGCTTCTTATACTTTTCAATATTGGAATTGATGCTTCGGACAGTATCTGTTAGCCTGTGCAATGGATGCAGGTATAGTATAACACCGTCTGCAATTTTCGTGGCTAGATTGATCATCCCACTGTTTACTGCGCCAAAAAACATAGGTATTCTCTTTCTAGTTGATACATTCATGATTCTAAAGTTATTAATTCTAAAGAATTTGCCCTCATAATTTACTTGTTCGCCACTTACAATCCTAGTGAAGCATTCGGCAAATTCTTGCATTCGTTTCAGTGGCTCGCGAAATTCTATTCCGTGCCAATTCTGAGCTAACACTGGAGTACTCGCACCGATACCAATGATCACACGGTTAGACGAGATGGTATCTAAGGTGGAAGCAGCCATTGATGTTGTAGCAGGAGACCTTGCGAAAATGCTTATTATGGAAGTCCCCAGTTTTATTCTACTTGTTACTTGAGAAATGGCACCTAGCATGACGAATGCTTCCCTTCCCCATGATTCAGGCATCCAGATGGAATCTGCCTTTACAAAATGGTCAGCTGACCTTGCAAATTTAATCACATCAAGACTACCAAAGAGACTACTTGGATTGTAACCGATTCGGGTCTTTTCACAATTCATTTGTTTGTTTGTTTGTTTTCAATTTTGAGCCAATTCTTCTGTCGCTTCTTCAACATCTTTATGCGAGTCAATGGAACGCCAATAATTATTTGGATACTTTAGTGCTTTTAACTTCCTCTCCTTTGCGAGAGAAGGTAAGGCAGTAATTTCAAAATTGCCGAATTCTGGAAGATACTGGAAAACATCGGTAGAAAAATAGTATATTCCTGCATTTATCCATTTGTCATGTATGGCCGGTTTCTCCACAAAGTGGGAAACAATATTGTCGACAGTTTCGACTATTCCAAACGTACTTCGAAGGTTAACCAAAGCTATAGAATTGCTTCCAAGATCGATTAAAGTTAGAGGATTAATGTCCGTCAGGATATCTCCGTTAATTACGAAGAAGCCCTTATCCTGTGAGTCTGCAACTATGCTTTCTTTTGCATTCCTCAATGCTCCTCCCGTACCAAGAGGTTCTTTCTCCGCCACGTACTTCACCACCACGTCATATTGTTGACCATCATTCAGGTGTGCAATTATCCTCTCCTTGAGATGGCCTACACAAACAATGATTTCCTTTATTCCTAATTTGGAAAGCCATCTGATCTGTCTTTCTATTATAGGCACACTTTGAATTTCTATCATTGCCTTTGGGCGATCATCTGTCAGCGGTCTTAGTCTTTTTCCCATTCCTCCAGCCAGGATTACAGCCTTCAATGGATAGTCGTCTCACCGATTTATATAAAAATTATCCGAATAGGGTAGTTCAAATATGATCATAATTCAAAATGGTGAACTAAAGATCACTGAATTGATAATTATACATATTATTAGCCGCGAGAGTAAATATATACACCATCGAGGAATACTCTTAGATCTTTCTTTTTTATCTTGGTGGAAGACTCTATGTTAGCTGCTGTCTGAGATACTTCCTCTAAATTAGGTCCTGTTACTATGACGTCGTCACCTTGCACAGTTACTTTAGTTGAATTGCCTCGAATATGTGAAATTCGGGCTGAGCGTTCCCCAAAAAAGTTTTCGACATACACTACATTATCTTTAACTTTAACGGTAATAGGAAAATGAGCATAAACTATCTTCAATTTATACTCGTAGCCTTCCTCTACTCCCTTCATCATGTTTGTAATAATGCTCTTTGCAGTATTTGCTATCGCAAGGTCTTTCTTTCTTTTCCCATAGGGTTTTATGCAGACATTATTGTCTTCTATCGACAGAGTTGCAGGGAGCCTAGTAAAATCCTTGGTGACAGTACCAAGCTTACCCTTTACAGAGAGAATCTTTTCTGTTTTTGTAATTGATACGCCTTCTCGTACTCCTACATTCGCGACAATTGGTTCTTGTTCTTTGTTGTCAGTAGACATATCCTACCAAGACACCTCCTAGTCCCTGTTCCTGTGCTTCATGGTGAGTCATTATGCCTTTACTAGTGGATACCAATAGTACACCCATGTTATAGGCAGGCAAAAACTGTCTTTCCCAATTAAGATATTCTCCTTTTCTTACACTGAATCTTGGTGTGATAATTCCACACTTGTTTATTTTTGCTAGAAGTTGAATTCGAAATTTTCCGTGCCTGTTATCGTCTATCTGCTCAAATTCTCCAATGTATCTTTCCTTTTGCATTACACGGAGAATTTCGCTAGCAAATATGGATGATGGGCTAACTATACACTCTTTCTTTCTTCTAGACTCGTTATTATATATTGTAGTAAAGAGATTGGAGAGAACGTTTAGCGCTGGCATACTATATTCCACGGACCCCTGTTATTTTTTCATTCATACTTTTGAAACCCCAATTTTTCTGCTACTTCTCTAAAACACTGTCGACACAACATCAAATTATACGCTTGAATAAGACCAGAAAAACAGCCACATCTTCTACACCAGCGAGTGCCTTTTCCATGAGGAAGTTGCTTTCTTCCAGTGATTGTGTAATCTCTTGGTTTTGGCATTATCTAACCTCTACACCAAATTTCTGCTTGAAAAAATCAATTGATTCGTCTTTTGATATTCTATGACTCTTGCCGATTCTTTTCGGATTCCTTTTCTTTGAAATGCGATATCCTGGGCGCGTAAGGGACACACAAACATCCATACCAAATATTCCTATATCTGGGTTATATTTAGTACCGGGAATATCAATATGCTCATGGATTCCTAGAGAAATATTTCCGAAAGGATCAAAGGAAGTCGCATTCAGAACATTTCTTTTTGATTCTAAAACACGTTTTAAAAATTCAAATGCATCATTCTTCCTTAAAGTAACGATAGCTCCTATTGGCTCGCCTTTATGAATGCCAAAATCCCTAACATTCTCTTTTGCTCCACGGGAAGTAGGTTTCTTGCCTGTTAATTCCTCTAATGCATTTTTGGCCCTTTCAATAGGTTCTCCAGACTTTCCTACGCCAATATTTACAACTATCTTGGCTATGTTTATTCTCTTCATGGAATTAGACGAGTCATCGATAGAGGCAATGTTATTGTCCTTATTGTCAGTTTTATCCCCAGCTAAGGATAGATCAGACATGGTTTAGTTGGCCACCTGAATTAATGGGGCCGTAGACCTACCAACAGCCATAACTATACCAGCGGGCAATTCCACGATCCTTTCACTTATTGAAATCAATAAGCGTTTCGGGAGAGAAAACAACCCATCTTTTACTTCCTGGATTTGCCCTATGGAGCCCACATTTTCCCCTCTTGTAACTACCGCAATGCTTCCTTTCTCAAGTGGGACATGGTCTCTTACCAATAATTTGGGCATTTCGATCAAACAGGTCTCACCTACTTTGTAATTCTCATTGCTCAATAATGTTTTTCCATCATGAAAACCATATTGGTTTTTTCCTCCTGGGATCGTCACTCTGGAAGTTATCTTTGCTAATTTTAGATTTTTTTCGTTATTGTTTATTAGAATCGGAAATAACCGTTTCCCATTTGTCGGCACCAACCTGTATGATTGTTGGGAAGGAACAATCTCTATAACATCCATCAGACCTACTGCTCTATGAGGATCTCGTACAATTTTTCCATCGAGCATAACTAGACCTTTATTGAGTGATTGTTCTACTTCGCGTAACGTCTCTGTTACGTGTAGGATATCTCGAAGAATTATCGCCAAGGGATATGAGGATTGTTTTGCATGTGGACCGGGTTTGATACTAATAGCGAATCTTTTCTCCTTTCTATTTATCTCCCAAAAGGCGGGAGCGAGTTGCCTCTTAAGTTTGGTGTCTCCACCCTTTTTAGCCAATTTTATTCCGTCTCCTTCTCGGTAGTCGATTTTCTCTTCGATTGGGATCGAGGTTTAGGTTTTGAATCGTCTTTAGTTTCAATATTCAAATTTCCGTTGTCAGCGGCTTTGGCATTCTTTTTATTCCCGGTTCTGACAACTGTTGCGCGATCTTTTTGTTTCGACCTCTCGATCTTCTTTTGCCGAAGAGGATCACCAAGCTTTAGTGCAACAATTTGTACGTTTGAAGCATGAATAGGTACTTTTACATTTCCACCTCTTATCTTCTCTCGTTGGACGCCTTCTATTGCCAACGTTGCTCGCTTGGTGTTCACTTTTTCCACCTTACCTTCTATACCCGAATATTCGCCTCTTAGCACTTTTATAGTATCTCCTTTTATAACCCTCATACTTCTTCTGCCATATTGCTCCCTCAAGTTATTAGCCAAATTTGAGCTTACTGCTTTGTCCCTTATGTGCTTGTACGCATTCAATGAATTCATATATCTAACCATTCTATCTCAGTTCTCCTTATCCTCATACATTTCTAAACTATTAGCGAAGCCAAATTGGCTATCCTTGGCCATTTCTCCGCCGCCTCAGCAGCTACTGGCCCTTTAATGTCTGTTCCCTTGATCTCACCTTCTGGAGTAACTAGCACGGCGGCGTTATCCTCAAACGTTACGCGGACACCATTCAATCTCCTAATTGCATATTTTTGCCTTATAATAACTGCTCCAAAAATCTGTTTACGTAGCTCCGAATTACCTTTTTTCACAGTGACTGTGACAAAATCTCCGACCGCCGCAGCGGGCTGCCTAGCATGTCTTCCTTTGTATCGAGTTACCTGCACTATTCTTAGTATCTTAGCTCCAGTATTATCGGCACATATGAGACTTGCACTAGTCGGCAGCACCCTTGTTATGTAGGGCCTAAACTCTTCGACACCTTTAGAGGAAACCGCTCTGCTTTTAGATGCCACTTTTTGCTAACACCTCTATGACTACAAATGAAATTGTCTTAGACAAAGGTCTACATTCAGCAATTTTCACTTCATCTCCTTCTTGGACATCTATGCAGGTCGGAAGAAAGGCATGGACTTTTGAACTACTTCTTTCATATCTCTTGTACTTTTGAACCGGTCTCGGGTACTCGCGTGAAACAACTATCATTTTATGCGCTTTACAACTTACCGCTGTACCAACTAGTGACTTTCCTCTGATTGAAAGTTTGCCGTGGAAAGGGCAAAGTTCATCTTCGCAAGTCCTTTTTGGGGGAACAATTGTTAATCCAATATTTTTCACCATCATAAATCAACTCATTATCGAAATATACGATCTTCTGGTTTTCCTAACAATGAAGAGCCCTTTATAAAGTAAACGCCATTAGATAATCGCAGATTCATTTCCAGGATGGATACTTTGGGTATCGTCTTCGGCTTCTGCTCATTTCTTATGACAAAAGTATTCTTTGTCTCGTGGATTATCATTCCGTCACACGACTTGGAAATTCTTGGCGATCCATATTCAACATGAACCTCCAAACCGATAAATTCGTGTTTTAGAATGTTCTGGATTGTCCTCAATTCAATTCACTCCCTTTCTGCTTATCAAGTACAGATAACGAGACTGATCCATCACGCTTGCGCATAATTGGATTGATAAATTGGATCTGTTCTGGCAATTCATTTCACTTCTTTACCGATTTTCTTTCATTAATTATGGTAATGATACGTGCGATATCTCGTCTTGTCCACTTTATGTTGCCGGTTTCCTTTTTGAGTGTGCCTTTAGCACTCTCTGATTTTAACTTAGATAGATCAGCCTTAAGCTCCACAAGTTTTCCTCTAAGGTCTTCATCATTAAACTCTCTTAAAGTATTTAGTTTCATCCTTCCCACGGATCTTTCATCATTCCTTAGATTCTGTTTTCTTTACTTCATTAGCAGGATCTTGTTCTAATCTAATCGCATCTCCACTAGCCTCAATTTTACCTTTTTTATTCTCGTCGATTACAGTGATGGAAGAACTCCCTGAAACTGGTTTTTCAACTTTGGTTTGAGGTAAGATTTTATCTGCAGGCGGGGATGCAGGCTTGACTTCAGGAGAAGCAATTCCTTTTTCCCCTTCGAGGGCATTCTCTTGCGCCACATTAACTTCATCTAGAAGTTGGAAATCTCGCGGCAAATCTTCTTTCAAGGCTATTTTTAGCCTAATTCCCAATAAGCCCATTTTTGTCAACACTTGCGTGATGCTGGTTCTAACAACTTTATCTGCTATATCGCCGCTCTTTGGAACAACACCATTAGTATGCTTTTCAAAATGTGAACGTTCGCTTCTTAGCTTACCTGATATAGTTACCTCTACGCCCAAAGCACCAGCTTCCATTATCGTATTAATAGTCCAAAGCGCTGCACGTCTAAACGCAGTTCCTCTCTCTACAAGTTGTCCGATTCTATTTGCCATTATCTTAGCATTTAGTTCCGGTTTTGTTACTTCCATTACAGAAACTTGGGGATTACTTAAACCGAATTGCTGCTCTAATCTGACGGTCAGATCCTTAATGCCTGCACCCTTTCTCCCTATTGCAAGACCGGGACGAGTAACAAACAACGTAATTTTGGTACCTATTGGAGTTTTCTGGATCTCTGATCCTCCATAACCTGCATCTTTCAATGTGGCATTTAGGTATTCATCAAGTTCCATCATTTTATAATTATTTTTCATTACATTTTTTATAGCGCTCATTCTTTACCACTCATTATCCTTTTTTTCATTTGAATTATTCCACCGTATGCCCTTCCTGAGCAACGATCTCTATATGTACTAATGTATCTATCTTTGGACTAGACCGACCCATTGCTCTAGGTATGAAGCGTTCCAGTTTTGTTCCTTTATGAGTAACACATGAAATGATTCTCAATCTGTCGAGGTCCATACCTTTATACTCTGCGTTTGACTCCAAATTGTCTAAGAGTTTTAAGAATTCAGTAGAAGCCTTCTTTGGAAATCGTCCTGAAAAGAAGCCATCCTTAATGTTGGAACGATGGGCCACTTCGTTATTATATCTTCTAAATGGCACTGCAATCTTTCGGTCAATGACGTCTTCCAGATAACTCCTGGCTTTCTCGACAGACAACCCCTTTATTGCAAGCGCGATTTCCCTCGCATGCTTGTGGGAGATGTCAGTTTCTCTTATTGAAGCGCGAACATGCTTTGTTTTGTTAAACTTTTGAAATGAATAAGAATAGGAAGGCATCTGAAAATCACTTCAATGGTACATACAGGCTAGATCGTGAGGCTCCGACTCCAGGGGCGCCATGTTGGACTCTCTTGTTTGTAATGGAATACTCCCCTAAATAATGCCCAATCATCTCGGGTCTTATTTGAACAGCAAAAAATTCCTTGCCGTTATGAACGCCAATAGTTAGATCAACCATGTCAGGAAGTATTATCATATCTCTCACATGCGTCTTTATAGATCCATTAATTTTTCCTTCTCGAGCTAATTTGATGTCCCCTCGCAATTTTCTCTTATCATCATTCATGTATTTTCCAACTCTTTTATCCAGCGATCTTCTTTGACGAGAATTCATTAGCGGTAAAAGTGATTCTATTGACATGTTCTTCAACTGCTCAATAGCATAACCCTTAAACTTAAACTCGCGTACCAAGTATGTTCCTCACCCTTACATACCACTTTTAAATTTAACTCGTAGCAGGATTGATCTAATCAATGTTATCAAACTCATCTATTTTATATTCCTAGACAAGCCCCAACCGGGTCGCAAGATCTCTGGCTGCTTCAGGTTTTGCAAATCTGATTATTGCCTTCTTCCCGTGCAAGCCACGTGAAATATAGACTCGGTCAGCCTCAGTCTCGTATAACATTTTCATTGCCTCTAGAATATCCTTCTTCGTAGCATGTTCATCTACTATAAATGTCAATTTGTTTTCCCTCTCGATCATGTTGAATGTTTTTTCAGTGATGTATGGGTGTTTGATTATGGGTCTTATATCTACGTCGTCGTCAACCTTTTCGCTCATAAACTAGTCACCATTTCTGCTACCTTCAAAATTCTGGTTTTCACATCAGCAAGTTTCTCAATTGCATTCTTTGAATAAACGGTCAAACGGATAGGGTTTGCTCCTGGAGCCAGATCTAAAACACTTAGCTCGTCTATCGATTTTACCTCGACGCCTGGCAAAGAATGCCTTAGTTTACAAATCGATGATCCTGTGCTCACAACGATGATACTGCTTAACGCAGTACGTCTCGATCTACCGCGCATTCGGCTCTTGCCTGAAGGAATGCGCTTAATTGTCTGGGACCTGCTCAGATCTTCTTGAAGACCCAAAGAATTCAGTGATTTTTTGAGATCAGATGTTTTAACTATTTTTTCGATTTCATTTGAAACGACCAATGGAAAATTTGAAATTTCTCCTGTCTTATGACCACGGCGATTGATTATCTCTTTATTTGCTGTAGCTGCAATGGCAGAACAAAAACCCAGCATTTTTTCCTTCTTGTTTACCTTCTTATCAATGATTTTCCATGAAACTGGGGGATGGGCAACCCTTCCGTGACGTACACCAGCCACTCCTGCCGCTTGCCCGGCTCTTGGGAACCCTTCGCCCCGCGCACGAGCTATTCGAGCTATTCCAAGTCCAGTATTACGAGATTCAGCACTTACCATCTCCCCTGCTGCCGGGTACCTTCCTTGAGGTTGGTACCCGAGCGACTTGAGATTTACGTATACCTTCTTTATGATATCGGGTCTGTAGGGCGTATCAAATATTGGCGGCAAAACCAGATCATCGATCTCTTTCCCATCAATGTCCAGAACTTTGGTAATCATTTCCTAACAATTACCTCTAAGATTTTGGGTTCGACAATTTTCTTTTGTTTTTTTCTGACTGGCATTCTCATTTTTATCAATCTCTTTGGAACTCCTGGAACGGAACCTCTTACGATGATGTAATCTCCATTAACTGGGCTAAAGTGGTCAAATCCTCCCTTCGGACCAATCCCTATTTCGCCAGTTTCTTTTTCATCCTTCGAAATCAACAAGATACGTTTATTGTATTCAGTTCTCTGATGAAAGCCTCTCTGTCCTTGTCTTGGTACTGTAAACATGACTACTGCGGGAGATATTGGACCCAGAGTTCCTACGGCTCTCACACTCTTTCTTGACTTATGTTGTTTTCTCTTTACTCCAAATCTTGTGATTGGTCCTTCTACGCCTTTACCCCTTGTGATTGCTGAGACGTCTATAAATTGACCAGGCTGAAAGACTTCTTTAATCCTGATTTCCTTACCAAGATTCTCTTTGGCAAATACCAACTTTGATTTAGAATCCTTCGCCGAAATTGGTATTTCCCAAACGAAGGGTTTTTTTTGTGAAAGAGATAATGACTCGGGGAATACTGCAACTACAGCCTCGATGTCACTTACTTTATCTGCGATTGTCTCGATAGTTTCGAGTTTTGATTCCTTGTTGTGAAATGAAGCTTTCCTTGCTAAATTCTTATCACTGTCCTTACCAAATACATCAAATACTGCGCGTTTACCGTAGACGGTATTCTTGTAACCCCGAATTCCAATTATTTTGAGCGGAGGTGTAGCAATTAGCGTAGAGGGATTCAGAAGGTTCTTACCAAAATTTGGAGTTTTTTCTCTATCATCCACAGTCATAACATTTAAATTGGCAACTTTGAAACCTGCAAAGCCCTGCAGGCTTGGCTTCTCCGACATAGAATTGGGCCATGTCCTAATCCTAGACTCCATACTGCGTGCCCTCACTCTTGGATAAAATGCCATACTGCCCCTCCTGGGAGCACTGTATTTACGATGACCCATGCTAGGAGCAAAAGTCTTACGCTCCCTTTAATAAATTTATAACTTGATACAAAAAAAGCGCAATTTATCGAACCAGTACTCTAAATTATTCTGATAATTGATTAGTGGTACATTGAACAGGTTTTACCTAATAGTGTACTGATTGATAATAGCTAATGTGCCAAGAATAGCTTCTTCAACACGCACAGTTTGTGTTCCTTGATCCGGAAACATATTAATTACGAATGGAAAGTCTGAAATTTCTACCTTTTCTGCAGCAAGAATCTTCTTTAGGCCATTCTTTGGACTTCCGAAGACTATCAGAAGATCCTTTATTGACTTTATCTGGTCTGTGAAGAAAGAAGAGCATATTTTGTCTGTAAGATATCGCCCTTCCACGGAAGTTAAAAGGATATAATTTGATTTTCGACTATCTAAAAGTCCTTTCAAAGTTGACGAGAATTTTGCAGTATAGCCCCAATATCCTACCAACGATTCTTTATTTATTTCGACCGCAGTAAGGTATGGATACTTTGAAATCAGCTTAACCGTCACTATTTTATTGCTAGAAGTGGTGCCACTATATCTAAGAGGTTCGTCCATGCCTACATCCACAAACCATACGCCATCTTTTTTGAAAATGACCCCTACTCTTACATCACCTTTCTCGATATCTTGCAAGGAAACTTTAGGCTTGTGGTGAGGCGATTTGATGGGCGGAAGCATCCCGGCATATTTGAGCATCCACGATTGCGGAAATAATTGCCGCCTTGTATAAGGAGGAGCATCGAGATATTCCAGTATCGTCTTCATAATCTTTCTATCTTCGGGTTCACATCTTATACTTCTGTCATTGTAAATGAAGATATTCCGAACTCGGAAAATCGAGCATGCACGTGCAAGTTGTGAGATTTTCATACTTTTGTCCAGCAATGACTGGGAATCAATTACAAAAGAGTCGGGAATTGCAATGGACAGATCAGTCATAAGGATCACGATTGGATAATGAACCCTTCACTTCAGAAATGTCAAGCAGTTCGCCCTCGAGGCTATAACAAGTTTTTTTATGTCCTATTTTTTGCACTTATCCGCTCTCTTGAAGCAATTTTTCGATCTTGTATTTCATCATACCTTGGGAGCCAAAGTTCGTTTCGCGTAGATTACCCTTCTTGTCTATGTAAATCGTAGAAGGAGTTCCTTTAAGCCCGTATTCTTCAAAGGTCGCAGCAATATAGGGCCTCGATTCCAGGTATTCTCTAACACGTTTTGTGATTTGATCTTTATCTTTTGGATGATACATATCAAAATCTTCCACATTGGCGCGAATAAATTTCATTACTCTTTCGTCTTCAAGTGGATGTTTTTCCCTAATTAGGAGGTCATTGGCGACTGGAAAGGGGATCGAGTAAGCAAGTTTGTTACCATTTACAAGCTGCCCTTGACTCCTTAATGCGTAAAGGGTTTCTCCAATAGTTTCTCTTTTTGACAAAAGCAATTTTAAATTTTCAGTTGTGTTTTTGTCATAATCTTCAAATGCAGTAGCCAGACCTAATACTACAACGCCTTGGGTACTATATCTATTGTGTATCTCAATGGCTTCGGGTAGGCCGTGGATAAAGCAACCGGGACAGTTTACCTGAAACACCTCAACGACAACAATTTTATTCTTAAGATCTCCTAGAGTTATCGGTCCACCTTGTACCCACTCAGACACCTGCAAAGAAGGAGCCGTTTGGCCTAATTGGATTGTCACAAATCTCTATGATTTGGATGAATATTTAAATTAATACAAGAAGACTTGGTCCAATTATTTCATGATATTCTAATTATCTTAAAGTTCACCTGTAAATGTAAAGTGTATTATGGGAATAATAAAATTAATATGTTTTTTAGAATCGTTACTAAAATAAGAACGCAGTTAGTTTGTATTTACAATCATAACTTCAGATGGTAAAACAGATTATTCGTTATTGCTGAGATGTATCTCCTCTTTTGCTTGCATTTTCTTTAGACAGGGAAGAGTATTTTTCGATCTCTTCTTCTTCAATTTTTCTCATAGTTTTTACTTCCTGATCAATTATTGCCATTTTAATATGTCGGACACCAGTTTTGTCTTCACTTACTAGGTAAATGGATTCTATTGCCAAGACAGCCGCATCACCTATGTTCAAATCAGGCCGGTAATTCTTCTCCAGAAATTCGTTAACTTGGTCACTACCTGCCCCTATTGCGATAGCATTGTACCCGATATACGTACCGCTTGGATCAGTAAGATATAAAGAAGATCCATTCTTATCAACACCTGCTAGAATCAATGCAACGCCGAATGGTCTCACTCCTGCATATTGAGTGTATTGTTGGGCCATGTCTGCCAAATTCTTAGATACACCCTCAACATCAACTGGTTCATCATAGATCAATCTATTACTTTGGGCAAAGAATCTTGCGTGATCTACTTGGGTTCTTGCATCAGGGATATATCCTGCAGCAGCCACACCTATATGATCATCCACTTGAAATATTTTTTGGGTCACATCAGACACCTGCAATTTTCTTGATTTTTCTTCAACCGCCAATACAACACCATCTTTACATCTGATGCCAATTGCCAGGGTACCTCTCCTAACAGTTTCGATAGCATATTCAACTTGGTACAACCTACCGTCAGGAGAAAAGACTGTAATCGCTCTATCATAGCCCGCCGCTGCTGGTAACAATTCAGTTCACTTTTTTACGGTCTTTAATTTAAGTTTACCTTGCCAAAATTTAAATTAATTCTTAGGTGATAAATGCGCTATTGCAAGACGAAATAAGCTTTTACGGACATCCAAATATCATTTCGTCTCACCCTACTACGATGGAAATAACAAAAGATACTCATCTGACGCGCCGTGGCAATTGCATCGTAGGCGTGTGCGCATCCAAAGCCTGTTCTCAGCTACAACAGAATATTCGAAGTAATCTTTGCAAGGATGAAGGCGTAGTCAAACTAGAACTAATTGTTGAGCCATATTCATTCAGCATCTTTGGTAGGAGTAGTAGCAAGTTGATCCTTTCTCACCACCATGATATCGTCATCAGAAAATCAAGCTATGTAGACAGTCGTACGCTTTCTATTCAATGTAACATGTCTTCGTTGGATGTTCCTCGTAGTATTATCTACCTGTTGCAAGATTCCAACACCATGGGCAGTATGCGAATCACCGTAGAATAAATAAATCGTTGGATGAACTATAAAATTATTGATTACTAAATCAAGATGCGCTAGATCCTTGCGTAGAAGATATTTTTTCGTAAACGTACATGTACCTTCTAAGGAGCTCCTGGACAACTGATCTTGGAAGAGGTGGCGGGACAGGTTTGTCTCCATTTTTGCCAAGCATATCCACTTGGTCCTTGAATCCAATTTTTGTCAGCCAATCTCTAAGATACTGTTTGTCATAGCTTTCTTGGACAATTCCTGGTGCATATAGTGACTTAAGCCATATCCTGAACTCGTCAGGACCAACTGAATCTGCAAGGATTATTTGGCCATTGTTGGGATCTCTGCCAAATTCAAACTTCACGTCAGCTATTATGAAGCCCGAACGGTCAGCTAGGTCCACCATATGATTGTACAAACTTATTGAAGTATTTTTAACATATTGAAGCTCTTTGACTTCTAGAATTTGCTGAGCAAGAATCTCCTTTTCAGAGATGGGACGATCGTGAATATTGGATTTTGTAGTTGGATCAAATATTGGCAATTTTAATTTTGAGGCTAATTGTGGATTTGCCACGAAAGATTCAAGGTGTGGAAGTTCGCCATGCTTATACCTATCAAATAAACTTCCATAAAGATATCCCCTTACAACACATTCAATTGGGATCATGTTTAATCTTTTTACTAACATTTTATCGGTTCCTTCCAACCTAATCATGTGGTTCTTGACACGCAGCAAATTGAACCAAAATTCGGCAAATTTGCACAAAATCTCCCCTTTTCCCACTATGGGTGTTATCATAGGCACGTCATAAGCTGATACTCTGTCCGTAAAATGAAAAAGAATATTTTTTTCATCGGCATCATAAACATCCTTCACTTTCCCGGAGTGAATTAATCTCATTATGTGGATGGGTACTATCCTACTAAATATTAATTTCTTGGTTTGTGAATAATCATGATTTTAGCAAAGTTGTAGTAAGATAGACACACATTACTTCACCCAAAGATAAAAAATACACAACTTCAAGGTGGTAACATACACTTCTTACTCCTCAGTCGGTACTCAGGTCATATTCTTTCCATCTTTCAGTTACCTTTTGAATAGTTTCCTCATCTGGTAACGCTTCTTCTTGTACCGGCCGGAGATAGCCTTCCTCTCTATTCTTCTTTGTTGCATCAATCCCCATTTTGGATCCCAGATTAAGAAGCGGGGAAGCCGGATCTAAGGTGTCAGTTGGAGAGTTGTCTATCAAGATCGTGTCTCTTTTAGGGTCAGATCGGGTAGTTACCGCCCATATCACGTCGTTGACATTATGCACATCAACGTCCTCATCCACAACAATAATGATTTTTGTTAAAGACAGTTGGCCCATACCCCATAGGCCCATCATGACTTTCTTGGCTTGGCCTGGATATCTTTTCTTAATTGATACTAATGCTAGGCCCTGAAACCATCCGGCTGCTGGCATAGAGAAATCCATAACTTCGGGTTGAAAGATCCTAATTAATGGTAAGAAAGCACGTTCAATAACCTTTCCAATAAAAGCGTCTTCTAATATTGGTTTCCCTACTACGGTGGTCAAGTAAATCGGATTTTTTCGCATCATCATTCCTGTTAGGGTAAATGTGGGATAAGGTTCTGGAGGTGTGTAGTATCCTGTGTGGTCCCCGAATGGACCTTCGATATTAATTTCACTTGGATCCACATACCCTTCAAGAACAATCTCTGCCGAAGCTGGAACTTCTATATCTACTGTTTTACATTTCACTAATTTTATTCCTCTCTTTCTTGTTATTCCGGCAAAGAGGTACTTGTCCATCCCCTCAGGAACCGGTGCAATAGCACTAAAAACTACTGCAGGATCAGCTCCAATAACGATGGCAACTTCAGTCTTCTTATTTTCTTCCTTGTTCATTTGGTAATGTAATGCTCCTCTCTTGTGGATTTGCCAATGCATTATTGCTTTTTTAGAACCCAAAACTTGCAGTCTGTAAACACCCAGATTTTGAATTAGGGTCTCAGGGTTTTTCGTAACAGTTACACCAAAAGTGATGAATCTTCCTGCGTCATTCGGAAATGACTTTGTCACAGGTAATAATCCAATGGATGCTTCTTTGCCATTTAACACCACATCATTGACTGGCCCACTTTCGACATGCTTTGGACCATAGTCAGCTATTTCAGATAGTTTAGGAAGCATTTTTAGCTTTCCAAAAATGGTCGAAGGCATTCGCATCCTCGAGATCATAGAGATGCGTTCGCCAATTTCCGAGAAGTCTTCCAAACCAAGTGCTATTTTTAAACGGTCTAGCGAACCAAATGCGTTACCCAGCACCGGATATTTGTATCCTTCCACAGTTTCAAATAATACTGCCGGTTGATCAACTTTGTACATAAGCCTTCGCAGTATTTCGGCAATTTCAAGATCTGTGTTCACTTTAGTCCTAACCCTTTTCAGTTGGCCGATACTTTCAAGGGCAGCTATGTATTCACTTAGACTCTCAAATGCCATAAGGTTCTTGCTTAAAAAATAAGATATTAGTCTTCCCACATACCAAGACGTCTTGTATTTTATAATGATATATAATTGTAAAAATA
>JBBRRH010000006.1:0-61579 GCA_038201105.1 Nitrososphaera sp.
GAACAAGAGGAGGAAACAAGTCTCCTCAAAAGTTGAATGACTAACTAAATCCAAAATATCATAACCCCTATAAATGAGCTTGCCATTTTCTCCATCTATAGCACAAATTCTAGTATCAGCAACCTCAATATTCCTCAAGCCTATATTCCGTGCGTCCATCTAAACTATAATGTGTCAATTTTATATATTAAACTAATGTTTTCTAAACATTCGTGTTTGACAATAAATTATGTCGAGGTAGGATATATCCGGTTCAGAACAAGCTGTCGTTTCTCCCCCAAGGCAATAATAATAATTGGTATTTACGGAAGCAACTGAGGATTTGGCCTGAGTCTGAGCGCGCGTCCGTCGTCTTCCGCTTAGTCTTACGAAAAGTACGTCCAAATTAAAAGGAATCATTTTGAAATTAGTGAAAACACTTTATTTTGTCCCAAACAGTAGATCAGTGGATGCTGATGAAGTGAAGGAAGAGCCGTCTGAATTTAATGATGACGATTATGAGTACCGAAGCATCCTTCAATTATTTCGAAAAAGTACCGATGTCGAACGAATACAACTTCAGGAAATCATGGAAGAGATACCTTATCCCATATTCGTCGTTATGCCGGAGGCGGGACTTGAGCCCGCGACCTTTCGATTATGAGTCGAACGCTCTGACCAAGCTGAGCTACCCCGGCGCGCTCAGCCCTTTTCCTAATGTGATTTCTGAACGCTTAATATATTCTATTCAAGGACGAACATTACCACCTTTCAAAGACACTGACGATATCGGCATGGATCTAGTTATCGCATTTGGATAGATCGTAGTTGGTATAATGCGAATCCAGTGTTAAAAAGCTGTAATAAGTCAAAAAGTCATAAATCTAATTATTTCAATGCTGTGTTTCTTTAAATCCTAATTAGACTCGATAAATTTAATTATTAACTACTTGGCGGCATATCTCTTGTTCAAAGAGGATTTGATCCCTGATTTTGGACCAAAAGACAATATCACGCGATACATTGCTCGTTGACCCAGGGAATAAATAATAATGATAGTCTTCATAGTAGTAACTTACTATTTATATCAGATGATGATATAAATAGATGATGTCATGATTATCAAATTTGCGTCGCCAGAAATTTCACAATTGCCGCAACAAAAAATTCAAGATTTGAAAGAATCTAAATTAAAGTCCATTCCTTAGCCAGCCAGATTTGGCAAATTAACATTCAGTCAATTTGTTCTGGTAAATCCCATGGGTTCGAATTTATACATGGTCTACCTATGTCGCGAGTTCAGGATCCTGGCGAATTCTATTCTTTCTTATCTTGCCTTAGATACATACATCTCCGGCAATGCTTATTTGAATAATTAAATATATCTCGCGCCCCAATTGATTTGCACTAGAGTTTTACAGGGAGTCCTGAACAGAAGTACACTTATTGAATTTTAAGTTTTATCAAATTCTGGCCACCAACTTTTACTATTTCAATTAGTTCCAATCTTTCGAGGCGTTTCACCAATCGCCATATACTCGTCTTTGGTAACAAGAATTTAGTTCTTATCTCTCCTTCAAAGGCCGCACCTTCGTTATGAGCAAGAAAATATAGCACTTCTCTATCTTCCCTCTTTAAGTCGGGATGCCCGAGAATGAGTTCAGTTACACGTCGATATATTTCTGATTCTTGCATTGGTTGTGACACCTCTCCTCTAACATCCTCGGTTGTATTAGCAGTACTGTCTCTTCCCATTTCATCGGTTAAACGAGACCCTTCATTGTGGGTCCCCTGAGAATCATCTTGATCAGCAATTCTTGATGACTGTTTTGGGTAACGTATATGGATAATGTGTTTAAATTTTTTAAAATATAGCAGTAAGACAAATGCTATTATTAGAACGATTCCACAGACTATTGCAAGGACCTTTGTAAAATTTTGTTCGTTATTTCCAGCTTGTGAAACGATATTCTCCTTTGCCATTCTAGCAAACTCTGCTGCCGCTGTATAGTTCCCAGAAGCAAATTGACTCCTCGATTCAGAAATAAATTTATCTGCCTGAGTGATATCGATATTATTAATCGATGCATCTTTCATACTGGTCGTTGCAGCGCTAATTGCATTCTTGGCAAGTTCAAAATCGCTAGTGATTTTATTTAGTAGGTCGGAAGCATTCGTTGCAAGACTCTCGGCTTCAGGAAAATTACCTCTGTTCATCGAAATCTTAGATTGCTCCAGTTTTTTTATTGCTTCATTCATACGTAGTCCTTGATGGCTCTTCTTCGTATCGGCAATGGCCATTTCTGCAGAATTAATTGCTGTTTCAGCTTGTTCTTTCGTCCCAATATATCCCAGGATATATTTGACGATGGCCCTTCCCGGATCGAATGTAAGCAATTCTTGTCCACCTAGTCTTCGTATCAAGCGAGGTGGATGTTCTCCCAAACTTGTGACGACAACATCATTTGGCAATTTGAGCGTAAAGGTGGAGGTCGAATTTACCGAAAATGTCCAGAGCCTGCCCACTTTGTCGACGAGTGTTGACGTCTCGTAGGTGATCCTTATTGGGGATGAACCTTGGGGTTTGATGCTAAGCTCATTTGAATTCACGTTCACATAGTATGGCAACTCATGAGAAGAATAATTCTTAATCGAGAGATTGGTAACGTTTTCTCCCAATAGCTTTACAGATAATTCCATTACACCTACTTTAGGTTTTATATCATCTTGTATCAAGACGTCACCGTTAGAAAATATCCCAATGAATAACGAATTAACTGCGTACATTTCCTCTTCAGCTTCTGTTCTTGTGTTCAGAACAAAGCTTCCGTAGAGGAGTAGCATCAGAGTTATACAAGTTTTGAAATGAAATCTCCTCCAACTTGGGCTATGACAACCCACGCTTATATCAGGCCCATAAAATGATATAAGCTTTATGAGAGGGTACAATTGGCTTACTGTGATTAGGGGAACTGTTTATAGGAACATTTTTAGATAACTGAAATAGAACTCGCTTTAATGATTTAAACTTATGTACAATTGAGCCTCGGTTTTATTCAACCACTGTATTTAGATATTTTCTAAGGTCTGCCTTCGAATATTGTTCAATCCATTTAAATTTTCTTTGCAATGTAGCCGTATATATTTTAGTCCAATCTAAATCGAGATAATCTGCCCAAGCCTTAAAGACACGGGGATCAATATAATTTCTCAGCGATGTACCTAAATTGTAATCTTTAGTTTCCTCTTGAAGTTTTAGCTGCAATTGGAGTTTTTCCAAACGTTGTTCTGCCTTCCGGGCCTGCGATTCTGTCTTGTATTTTCTTGCTTTTAATTCAGATTTCAGAACCTCGATTTTGGCCCTTTTCTTAGCAACAGAATCTTCAAATTTTTCAAGCGACTTCTTTGCAGCCGGATTATTTGGATCGACTCCCTTCTTATGATTGCATGTCATTGCCGCTTGTAAGTTGGCCATTTTTGCCACATAGACTTTTCTTGCTTCGTTGAAATTTTTATTCACCTCTACAGGTGGGTTTATCAATTTCTCTTTGACAACTTGAGTCGCAACGTAAGTTCTAAAAACCTTGGCAGTAAGATTCGGCATATTTTTTCTATCAATCGACCGGAGAAAGGCATTCACCTTAGAGGAATTGACATCTTCGAATATTTCTTCCTTATCACTCTTACTTTTCATAAAATAAACCAAGTTTTCGTAAAGACCTTTAGTATCCTCAGAATCTACCTCAAGTATCTTCTGCCAGGGAACGCTATCCTTGCCGAGAAAGTTGAATTCAATACATAATGCTCCGTTAATTCTTGGAAATTTAATGTGCTCAATTCTAACAGTTGAAGCACCGACAGTGTCTGCTTCCTCTGGATCTTTTTCATCACCTACTCTCATCGCCAATCTAAATATGAGGTAACAGACAGTTGCGATCCTCCTCTTATTATCATCCCTAGACTTTAGCATCTTATTTATGATTTCATTAGTCACTTTGCCAATATGTTTTTCAAGCAGCTTAGCCCTGTCGTATTTTGCTCTATCATTATCTTGACGCAGAGAAGCCGAATCGTGCAACCAGACATATTTCCTCTTCCCCGTTAATGACTCGATCCAAGACGCTAGCCAAGTGGAGGTATGGTCATGTACAACTTTGCTCCAGTCACCTTCGGGCACCTGGGCAGTCTCACCTAAATTTAAGGTAACATCGTTAGGCCTCACACGTGGTTTCCACCTTCCTCTTAATGGATGCTGTCCCCTTCCCATGAAAATTCCCGGCGGTTCCACAAGCCAATTTGCAACATCCACTTCAACACCATCAACAAACGCTTTACTGAAAATGGCCTTTAACTTTTCTTTCTCTGCCTTCTTTGCCACCGAGATCTTTTTTCTTTCTTCTTTTGAAAGCAGTTTCAATTTTTCCTTCTCCTCTTCCTTCATTCTTACTTCTTTCTCTACGAGAGAGTAAGCTTCATGCAAGTCTATATCTTCGATTTTTGTTACAGATTTCAATTTCTCTAGCAATAACTTCTTCAGGTCTGAAAGGAAATTTGATTGAAATACAATATCCTTTACATAATGCGTATCTTTCTTTTTTGCCCAGGCATAAATTAATTCCTCTTGATCACGATTAAGCAGAAACCTTTCACCAAATACTGTTATACCGATTCCCCTTTGAACGTGTTCGGGAGGAAACGCTACCCCTCTGTGTTCAAGCGTTTTCCATCGATGTCGGTTAACAAGCAATGCAGGTTCCATTAAATATACCGCTTGTGCCATGGTAACTATTGATAAACTTTACCTATCGTGATTAATGCTAGAGATTAATGGAACAATTTATTTATCTACCAGTATTTTATACAGGCAATGGTAGCATTGTATTTCACTAACCTGTTAGTTCCCAAGGAAATTTGATTTAGGGCAAGTGTATGCATGAATTCGATACTCCTCTCAAAACTTAGCGTCTATTCAACAATGAAAGTAAATGGAATGTCTGACGTTCACGACGTTGCAGTAGACATCGTTAATGCATATATTGAATTGAATCCAAAAAGAAAGTTCAGCTACAGGATTTTGCTACCGAGAAGTGAAGACTCTTCAAATTCCCTTGCTAGAAAACTAGGTGTAGCCGTGCAAGGCGAGATTCTTCTAACCATGAAAAAACATAAATTGAAACCGTCTATTAAAGAAATCAGGTACCTTCATGACGATGCACATTACGGTTGGTTATTAATGAATCCAGATTTTATGGATGATGTAATCAAGGACTAGCGAAATTTGTGAAATTCTTTGCGGTCAATTTATTTTAAATCTATTTCGGGAAAAGGGAATTTCAATATGCAATATGTTGCTCATGAGAATTGCAAAAATTACACCAAAGACAAAACCCCCTATCATATCACTGAAGTAATATTGTCTTAAGATCAATTGTGATAGACCGATGGAAAAAGGAAGAAGCCATATCAAGTGCTTGGCATTACGAAGGCCCCTAGAAAGTGAATAACCGATCAAGTAAGAGAATGCGGTTATACAGGCAACATGATTTGAAGGATAGGAAAAATCCCGAGCAGAGGGCGTCATGCTGTCGCCCTCCAGGTTATATCCCTTCGGAAGAGAGGATAATTTGACTGACTGGAGCGGCTTTGTATGTGCTATTATTGGTTTCAAATATGTTATGATTATTGTAATCACGACAATAGTTAACATCAGAATCATACCTGTTTTTCTTGTTCTTCTTAGAATTGTCAATATTATTGAGACAAAAATCAAGTGTATAATTTCGCCAAATGACGCAAATAATATGAGAACATAGAGCATATTGCCAGTAAGGTTAACACGGTCTAGGGATGCATTAATAGAATTGTCCAAGGACAATGTTGCATTCAAGTAAACTAGCGTCGTAATAACTCCAAAGATAACAATCAAGAGAAGGAATTGTGGCGACCGTAGACCCACTACCCATACTGGCCACAGGCTAGACGCGCTGATCAAATGTTATCTCTCGTTCAAGGATAGCCCTAGTATCTTGTGATAAAAGTGGAAAAGGGCAGAAATCATATTCAACAGAATCATTTTCGTCACAATGAATAGAGTTCAATGAACATTTTCTTATGTCCATAGCCTTCTAAGATGTGTGAAGGTGAACAATCTGTTCAGTTAATATACTTGTGTGTCTCCCTTGATTTTTTCAGCGGACGAAGGATCTTTATCGACATAATATTTCACCATTCCCACTTTCAATACTTTTAGGGATAACAAAGCGCATTTGATGCGAGCGGGACCAAGATTTAGCAAGCCTATATTCTCGAGAATGTCCTCTTTCTTTAGGTCTTTGACAAACTCCAGGTCCTTACCTGCAACCATCTCGGTGAGCATGGAAGCACTTGCTTGGCTTATGGCACACCCTCTTCCTTCAAATTTTATCTCTTCAACTTTATTGGATTCAATTTTCAAGTGAATATCTATTTCATCACCACATAAGGGATTACTATCATGCACACTGATGTCAGCTAATGGTAGCTTACCCTTATTTCGTGGGTTGCGGTAATGGTCCAAAATGATCTCACGGTATATGTCGTCACTCATAATCCGAATAACCTCCTAGCATCGTTAAGAGCATAAATCAGCGTATCTATGTCCTCCTTGGTATTATAAACGTAAAAACTGGCCCTCGAAGTCGCTGATACATTAAGCCTTTCCATCAGGACTTGCGCGCAATGATGTCCAGAACGGATTGCGACCCCATGCTCATTCATGATTGTCGCAAGATCGTGCGGATGAATATCTCCAATATTGAAGGACAATACACCTCCCCTGTCAATCGTCTTGCGAGGGCCATACACGGTTACACAGTCGATAGAAGATAGTGACCGTAAGGCATAATCTGTCAAGCTTATTTCATGTTCTCTGACTCGATTCATCCCTATTTTGTCTAGATAGTCGATAGCTGCCCCAAACCCTACTACATCCGCTATATTAGGAGTACCTGCCTCGAATTTGTACGGAAGATCATTGTAACGGGTGTAATGTTTAAAAACTTCCTTTATCATGTCGCCTCCCGCCATGAAGGGAGCCATCTTTTCCAGGATTTGTTGTTTTCCGTAAAGAACCCCAACTCCTGTTGGTCCTAACATTTTGTGAGCTGAAAATACGAGAAAATCACAATCGAGCTCCTGAACATCAACAGGCATATGCGGAACAGATTGGGCACCGTCTACAATAATTGGGACCCCGTATTTATGCGAAGTCCGAATAATTGTCTTAATCGGAACAATTGTTCCAAGGACGTTTGACATGTGACTGATTGAAACTAACTTTACTTTTCCACCTTCTATTTTCTCGAAAAAATCATCAAGATTCAGATAACCGAAATCGTCAATACCAATATAATCTAATTTGGCACCGGTCTGTTCTGCTAAGATTTGCCATGGAACTATGTTGCTATGGTGTTCTAGTTCTGTAATTAAGATCTCGTCTCCCTCATGAATATTATTTCTCCCCCAAGAATAGGATAAAAGATTAATCGATTCAGTGGTATTCCTTGTGAAGATTATCTCTTCAACGGATTTAGCATTGACGAACTTCGCTACTTTTTGTCGAGTCTGCTCATACGCACGAGTAGATTCTTCCGCCACCTGATAAACTGCTCTATGGATATTTGAATTGTAATTCATGTAATAGTCTGAAATTGCATCGATAACAACAGAAGGCTTTTGGGTCGTTGACGCACTATCTAAGTAGACAAATTCTTTATTTCCATTCATCTTCCTCCTCAGTATTGGAAAATCATGTCTAAGTATACGACTATCAAAGATGCCTTTTTGCATCACGGTTAATTCACATGACAGCAGATATAAACTTGATTACAAAATATTGTCATATAGAATGACAGGTTTTTCTAGGTAAGGGTTAAATCCCCTTTCCCCCGCTTAATAACGTGACCGACTTTATTTGAGAAAATGAAAAATGCAGAAACTTGTTTAGGCCAATTTTTCCGTTGAAAAGTTGGAGATACTCGATATAATATTAGATCAGGAACTAAACAGAACAATAGATAGTTTCTTATCTTCTAGGACTGGTAAAATGCATAGAAAAAACATTGCGAATGTTAAGGAAAAATAAATGATCTGCGTTCACTTATTATACTAGCCAAACAGCCACAATTCAAGGAAACATGGTCGAAACCTCAATGAATAAGTCTGGTTTCTCAAATCTTGAACGATGGTTTAAGATCATGCAAAACAAGCAACGAAGTAATATTTATACGCCTTGGAGAGGATAATCACCCTCAGATGTATTATTCTTCGACCATAATGAACATTGGTGGTTCAGAATGGATTATCATTGGATTAATGGCACTTTTCTTGCTATTTGGATCAAAGAAGTTGCCAGAATTTTCTCGAATGATAGGAAGAGTTGTAGGTGAATACGAAAAAGCTCGAATGATTGCCCAGAGGGAAATGGCTCAATCCATCCCTTCGCAGGCTGCTTCATATCACGGGCCTAATATCCAAGGTCCTGTCAACTCAGAGCGTGAAAAGTTAGAGGTGGTGGCAATGTCGCTCGGAATCGAATCTAGGAACAAGAATGACGACGAGCTTAGAGATCTTATCTCTGACAAGATTAAGAATCAGTGAGACCCAACATCAAATACTGATAACCAGTATATATAATTCAAGATTTAAATACGTGAGTTTTCGACAAACCCTCAATGTCAAAGGCTTCTTTTGATAATAGTAGCGCTAGCAACACGATAAACCCGTTTGAGAACGCTCTCACCCAACTAAGCGAGACCGCTAAAATCATCGGGTTAGATAATGGGCTCCATCAGATTCTGGCCTGTCCAAAAAGGGTTCTAACTGTGTCTCTTCCTGTTAGAATGGATAATGGTGAAATCAAGGTCTTTATTGGGTTCAGGTCCCAGCACAACGATGCTCGTGGTCCATTTAAGGGAGGCATCAGATACCATCCGCAGGTCAGCATTGACGAAGTCAAAGCTCTTTCTATGTGGATGACATGGAAATGCGCGGTTGCAAATATCCCTTATGGTGGAGGAAAGGGAGGAATAATCTGTGATCCAAAGAATCTGTCCGCAGGAGAGACAGAGAGATTAACTAGGAGATATGCGTTCGCAATAGCCGACATTATAGGACCACACACAGACATACCAGCCCCTGACGTATACACCGGAGGCAAAGAAATGGCATGGATAATGGATACATATTCTATGATGAAAGGAAATTACGTTCAGCCCGAAGTCATAACTGGCAAACCGATTCCCATTGGAGGTTCACTTGGAAGAAATGAGGCAACAGGAAGGGGTCTGGCTATAACGGTAAGAGAAGCAGCAGCGAGACTAAAAATCAATATGAAGGACGCCACGGTTGTAGTCCAGGGATTTGGTAACGCAGGTCAATTCTCTGCTCAATTAGTAGAAGAACAAGGAGCTACCGTAATTGCAGTCAGCGATTCGAAGGGATGTGTTCGCAACCGAAATGGAATCTCCGTGGCAAAATTGAGAAAACATAAGGAGGAAACCGGTTCGGTAGTAAATTATCCTGGGGCTGAATCGATTACAAATGATGAGCTTCTTGAAACAGATTGTACAATATTAATTCCAGCGGCGCTTGAGAGCCAGATAACTAAACAAAACGCTGGTAAAATAAAGGCAAAGATTGTCGCTGAAGCTTCAAATGGACCCACCACACCTGACGCAGACAAAATTTTGTTTCAGAACCAAATACTTGTGATTCCGGATATATTGGCAAACGGAGGCGGGGTGACAGTATCATACTTTGAATGGCTCCAGAATTTGAGAAGAGAATACTGGACTGAACAAGAGGTGAACAATCGTTTGGACACAAACATCACAAAGGCTTTTGCAGATGTTTACGATATCCACGACAAAAATAGTGTTGATATGCGAAAGGCAAGTATGATACTTGCAGTAAACCGAGTTGTCGAGGCAATAAAAATAAGAGGGCTCTGGCCATAAGTAAATAGAAAAAGAACTAAAAACGAAATATACTCATTTACTACGCCTCTTTAATTAGAGGGCTTGGCGGTACCGAATTACTCAGTTGAAAATGAATGGCCACATGAACAGCTCTTTGTGACGTTCGGGTTATTGATCTTAAATCCCGAGCCCATAAGGCTTTCAATGTAGTCAATATTAGCGCCCTTAAGATATTTCTGGCTATAACTGTCGACGATTACTTGGACACCATTCTTATTAATTACAGCATCATCTTCATCTACCTTCTCTTCAAATCCCATCCCATATGATAGTCCCGAACAGCCACCTCCAGATACATATACACGCAGGTACAAATTGTCTTTGTTTTCTTGCTTCATAAATTCAGTAACCTTTTCTGCTGCCTTGGAACTTATCGTAATCAGCTCGCCTTCGTGGGTAGTTTCCATTAGCATTAATCCCGTTGATAAAATATAAGAATCTTTGTCCAATTTTGAGACCGGACCCCTTCCGTTCTCACAGATAACCTACATGTATGGAAATGTAATATTTATTCCATACCTGTTCGGCGAGATAATCTTGTCAACATACCTATTTTGTCTTCTCCTTTATTTTAGCCCACTTGGCCAACGTTCCAGCCCCTGTGATCCATGTGATCACTGAATGGTATACTGGGACTTTTGACTGTTCTATCCTATCGGATATTGATGTGGTGAATGGACCACCCATGGCACCCACCAACATGGGTTTCTTATCTTGTCTTTGAAATTCTGCTAACACTTCCACTATATTCTCTTCAAGTGGATCATCTTGAAACACAAACCAGGGCATAATAATGTCCACATTCGGATCGTCTATGAATGCTTGTATCGCAAAACGATAATCATCAGCGTTTGCGGAACCTGTTACGTCACAGGGATTCCCAAGTACATATGTCGCAGGATAGTGTTCCTTGAATTTACGTAAAGTTTCTTCACTTAACTGAGCTAACTGCAAATCCAATCTTTCAAAGTTATCTATGGCCGCTATTATTGGCCCAGCACCATTTGTCACGATAGCGACCCTATTTCCTTTTGGAACTGGCTGCCAAGTTAGTGCCTTCAGTGAGCCAGTAAGTTCTTCGTAACTGTCAAGAGAGATTATACCTGATTGATCAAAGGCGCCATTGATCACAGCAAACGAACCTCCCAAAGATCCAGTATGGGAAGCAGCTTGTTTTGCACCTCTTACTGATCGTCCGTTCTTAAAGACCACTATCGGTTTCTTGTAGTCTTTTATGACTTTCCTTGCAGTATTGATAAATTTACGTCCGTCTCCAAGGCCTTCAACGTATAATCCTATCACATCTGTCTTTGGATCTTCGGCCAAATATTGGATCATATCTGCCTCATCAACATCCGATCGATTTCCGTATGATATCATTTTACTTAATCCAAATGCATCTGAAGTTTCCATAAACGCAATCCCTATAGTCCCACTTTGGGAGAGAAATGCAACTTTTCCTCGCCTTGGCCTAAGCATCCTCGCATGTCCCTGAAAGGCGCAGTCAAGACCATTTTCCGCATTGTAAATACCGATACAGTTGGGTCCGATAATACGAACCTTGAGCTCCTTTGAAAGGGTCTGGACTTGTTTTTCTATCTCAGCTCTTTCTCCTCCTAATTCTTTTCCTCCTCCAGATATGACCACCATATTGTGAATATTTTTACGACCACACTCCTTTAGCAAATCTGGAACAAATCGTAAATCCACAGTTACAACTACTACGTCAACAGCGTCACTAATATCGGATAGACTCTTGTAAGCTTTCAAACCCATTATTTCAGGATATCCTTTGGCATTTACAGGGTAAACCTTCCCTTTGTATTGATGTTTTGAGAGACTCTCGAGCACAGAGTTTCCTATTTTGCCTGCTTCTGGGGATGCACCAATCAAGGCAACGGAGCTTGCATTAAAGAAGAGGTCCATGTAGCTAGAATCTGGAACAGAATTTGAGATCGAATCATCAGACGGTAACGTTCTTAGGATAATCTTTGCATCAACGACATAGTAATTGTCCGGATAAACAACTACCGGGTTAAAGTCAACACTTTCGTACTTCCCTGCCATGTCAGTTCCGAGGGTACCTATATTAACTATTGCTGTTGCAAGCATTTCCAGGTCTATCGGTTTTGATCCCCTGAATCCCTCAAGTATCAATTTCCCTTTGAGGCTTTCTAGCATTTCCAAAGCATCAATCTTGTTTATTGGCAAGACTCTAAAAGAAACATCCTTAAACAATTCGGTGTAAATTCCTCCAAGTCCCACCATAATACAAGGTCCGAATTGTGAGTCATTTTGAAGCCCAACAATAATTTCCACGCCCGGGGGGACCATCTTTTCAAGCAAAACTCCAGTCACATCGTACTTCTCCTTGAGCCGGAAGTACATCTCTTCGAATGCATCCTTTACCTCCTGATCACTATTAAGCCCGACCTTGACTCCACCCACATCAGTTTTGTGTAAAATATCAGGAGAAACTATCTTTGCAACAAGCGGGAATCCGATTTCACGAGCTTTGCTGACAGCATCATTAGAGGAAGTAACTAAAGCAAAAGGTGGTACATTGATAGAATACTGACTAAGAATTTCTTTCGCAGACTCTTCTGTTATTACTTTTGGGTTTCCCCTGGAAGCCTGTATTATTTTATCTATTCTACTCTTGTTATTCATGACTAACTCAGACGAACAAAGAGGCTTCCTTTGCTTCTAATTAACTTTTCTCGAGAATTTATCTTATTTTCTCAAAAACACACGGCTCAGGTGATTCAGGAAGGACCAAATTCTTTACAAAAGCCAGACTACTTCTCAGATCTTGCTGGCAGGCCGCCCACGTTTTGTGTAAAGGAGGACACGTTTGTGCATACCTCTCGGATGTGGGTTTAGATTTATGGAGAAAAGAACAAAAAGACCGTTTACGAATAAATATTGATGCTTTCACTAAAATATTTAGTTTTGTATCCGTGTTTGAAACTTGGCCTAATTGTTAATGACCCACTCCAAATTAGAAGAATTCCTCTAAAGCGTTTATCTATTCACTTTTATTATTGCTTTTTAGAACAAGCCTCCTTTAATCAAGTCCATTTTGACGCTGAGAAAATCCTCATCTTTATCATTTTATTCTAAACATAAAGTTGTGATGAATAAAGTATCCACTTATTATCTGGAGAATGTTGTTGGTCTATTAGATTCAGATTTAATTTTGAATCCACGACAATAAAGTGACCTAAAAGTTACCTGAAGCAAAATTATTTAAACACGTTGCCTTTCGAGTACAAGGATCAAAATTATGCGTTATCTGTAACTGGTAAACAACGTATTTGTCGTGCCAAAGTCACGACTCCTGGCCAGAACTAGAATGCAAATAAATTGTGAAAGTTCGCTACGATAAAAAAAATCGATTCTTGAGTTTAGAACCAAATTCGGAGAGAAGAGAGAAACAAGAAAATAGACCTGTACAGATTCCTATTCTGCCATCGGGTGTTTCTTTTAACAATTCATTGTATACTTTTAAAAAATGACCGCCTTTAGACGTCATCTCATAATTAAACCCTCCACGGACCGGACAAATGAGGCCATGTTGTGTCATTTCAACCAGATATTTGTTAATCTCCGAAGCCGTCAAATGTGCCTCAAGTTGCGACCTAATTTGATAAAGCCCATAGCCTCGGGAAGAATCCCTAAGAATAATCGAGACGACAAGTAACCTACTCACCGATTCCACGCATACAACATATAGACATGGAATAAAAACCTCGTCAAATACTATTATGGTAAATGAATTTCCAGTTTTTCCAGTATTTTCCTTACGTGAATTATCCCGATAAAAGTAGTTTACATAATATCGTTATTAATTTGGAGAGGTGAATTTCATATGTTGAAGAAAACTGTGGATCTCGATGTGCCCAAAGGAAGACACTGCGTATCTTGAAACTCATGTGGCTTCTAAATTTTGTTGAAGATAATTTGGTAATGATATTAAACGCAACTATTCTTATAATACATCTTCGTAATCTACGTAGAAAAAGTTAGAATAATGATCGATAGGCGCCGTATTGGCAGTCCTTAGTTATGCTTCGGTCATTTAGTGGACTTGAAGGGGTTTGAATGTTACAAATTAAGGGTGTCTTTCTAGACTTTGACGCAGATTCAAATTCAGAATTAGAAGCTAAATAATTAGCTTGGCTTGTTTGATTGAACAAAATCAACTAGTTACAATAATGAAAGTAGATGGTTTTTGGATTTGTTCAAATAAGCCATTGACACTGGCAGATCATAATTTCGCCGATCACTAAAATCAGCGTGACTCTTCTGGTTTGTCTTCAATTCAAAAATTTGTTAAATCAATGAGTCGCCAGTGTTGTCCCTCAAGTATCCCAATACCATTAATACCATGCCCATTAAAATGGAATCAGAGTTGTATTTTATTTCGTATTCTTATAAAAAATTTTACTGCTACTTATACCCCACCGCTATGATTGCTCCACCAAACAATTTCTGTTCCATGATCACTTTGGAAAATTTATCAATAAGCAATAGGTATAACTCACCGTTCTTAGGCCATTTAGTATATGTTCCATAAAGCGTTTTGAATTTTAGTCCTCTTTTCCCTGAAACTAAAAAAGCAAGAATTCCTAACAAGTACTTCAAATAAAATGAGACAAGACATCGTAGGAAAAAATTGTCAGGTTTTCCAAGATCTACGATTACAAATCTTCCACTAACTCTTAGAATCCTATGAATTTCTGAAATCGCCCTTTCTAAAGATATGGCATCCCTTAAACAATAGCCACATAATACGGCGTCGAAGCTTCCATCTCTAAAAGGCATAACTTCGAATACTCCACATGAAAGATTTTTGGAATTTTCCGAGCTGAGGTATTCTTTAGAATTTAGGAGCATTTCACGAATCGGGTCAAACATCACAACTTTAACTTTATTATCCAAATTTTTCAACAAAATAGAAGTCATGTTGCCAAATCCGGAACCGGCATCCAATACTAGGTCCCCTGGACTGACTCCCCGGTTGATCCCTTTCTCCCTATATTTTCTATCTTGACCAAGGGAAATTGCCTTATTTACCCTATCGTACACTGGGATAATGCTGCGCAATACATCTATGACTTCATGCCAGTATGCATTTCCAAGTCCAGACAATAGACGGATCCTGTCTCCAGGCTCATATCTATTATTACGTAATAAGTACCTTGTAGGATAGTAATTGATGACGAGTATATTGATTGCAATGCATCTTGGTAGGACTTGAAGGTATCAACACGAACTTAAATCCTGACTAAGACTTAATGTTACTCCCGCGCTCAATGACAGTATTCACAAATGATATTTGTTTTTCAATCCGCATCTTCTAATCTCCAAAACCTGTGTATGATTGTCAATTAATTATTACCAGCCTCAATAATTGATGATCGACTATCCAAAAATTTTTACAGGACGACGCCACAATATTACACATAGATCTTCACAAACTTGATAAAGAGCTGAATAGTAAATATATTATCTTTGTCCACTATAACTGAGTTTATTTGTGAGGACTGCGGAACACTATTAGTACACAGTAATCCAACTACGCTTGAAAGTATGAGAGATGTACATAATCAATTATGCCCCGTTAAAAGGCAAAAACTTATTTCAGCTGGACTGGCGTCCACGGTAAAGGAAACTAAACAAATTCTTGCTTCTCCGCAATCTCAAGCTGCCAACACTGCACCAACTCCAGTACAATCTCCTGAATTATTTGCAGGACAACCAGTAACCCCAGCTGGTGGAGTGACCACCATATCGCTGACTGGGACAGGGACTTCATATTCGAAGATAGAAGGACCCATTGATCAATCGTTCAAGTCGAAACGACAAATTGTCGGACAATTTCAAGGCATAAACGTGTGGGGACCTGTAGATCCTCCTGGACAGTTGGGAATATGGGGAACAGAGGTATGTGTGGATTTTGACATATGCATTGCTGATGGCGCGTGTATCGAAGCATGTCCTGTGAATGTCTTTGAGTGGCTAGACACCCCTGGACATCCAGCATCGGATAAAAAGCCATTCATGATTCGGGAAAAAGACTGTATATTCTGTATGGCCTGTGAAAATGTGTGTCCGCCTCAATGCGTAAAGATATTCACTAAATGACTTTATCAAATCTAACACTACAATACTACAAAAAAAAACAAATGACTGGAATAAAATTTTCCGCTATGCTTTGCATTAATTTGCGTCAATAATTAATGAGGAAAAGATTCAAGACCGTCGCTACTGGGGGTACGTTTGACATTTTACATGAAGGTCACTACGCTCTGCTTTCGAGATCTTTTCAGTTAGGGGAACGTGTTATAATTGGCATTACAAGTGACGACTATGCTCTCAAGGAAAAGGGTTGCCAAACAATTCTTTATGGGTATGATAAAAGAGCGAGACAATTAGAACAAACAATCCATTCAAAATTTGGGGGCGTTAAATATACGATAATTAAGCTCGAGAATTTCTATGGTCCCACGGTATTATCCAAAGAAGTCGAGGCTATTATCGCCAGCCAAGAGACAAAAGGAAATGGAACAAAAATAAACAAATTACGTAAGAAGAACGGACTTAAATTACTCAGGATAATTACTGTCCCACTAATCAAATCCGAAGATGGATTGAGGCTATCGTCAAGCAGAATTCGCTCAGGTGAAATTGACAGCAAAGGCAAATTGTTAAAAAAGGTTAAAAATAGGTAGAGGGTTGTGTAGTTTTGGATTCGTCTCGTTTTTAATACCAAAATACTCATGCTTGAAATGATATCAAACAACGAATGTTAGGCCTGTGGAATAGCGCGATAATTGGAACACGATTGGAAGCAAATACAATACCTAAATTGTCAAATGAAAATTTGAATTGGATAATACGGCAAAGTGAGTGAAATTAACTTGGTGTTCCAACCTGTTCCAAATTTAACATGTAGGATTGATGTGTATAGTGCCATTTTGCCGAATAATTTCTCTTATTAAATCTCGAGTAAATTGTCTACATAGCTCACTTGCAACTTATGATCATCATGTCTTAATGACTTAATTGACTTCTTTTTGAATGTAAGATCCCTTACAAAACCGTTTAGGGTGTTTGCACTTTCAATATCCCTCATTATCACAGAATGGCATGATTTGTCTTTTAACATGATAACAACTTCACTTTCAACAGTTTTTACAATACCCAGCAAATAGGTCAATTCATCACTGGTGTGTGATAACATACCTTCAAGTTTTTCTGCCTCATAGGTATCAAGGCATTCAAGAGTGACAGAACCTACCAATTTTTTCATCAATCCTATTGATGTTATCTCTATTTACTCCTTATACATGAATTGCGACACCATATCCTTGGCCTTTTCTCTACGTTTTTGAAAATCAGTGAGGAACGATACAGAGTTACTCGAGAGGTCTTGCTTACATTCGCCACATAACAGATTTCCGCTTCTACACTTTAACGCTCTCTCCTTCGAATCTTTAGGATTGTCAAACATATACCGCAGATAAGAGAAGACTGGACAGATATCAGGATTGCCGCCTAGTTTCCTCTGCAACGCTACAGTTGGTTGTCCACCGGTAAACGCGACTGAGATCTTATCTTCTACAGTTTCAGAGTCATCAGTTGTAAATACGGCGGTTTTAGGTTTGGAGGATGACATTTTTCCAGATGTTTCGAGTGATGGTAAAAATTTGCTATGTATTTGGGCAGGTTTATAATAACCCATTTTCTCCGCAACATCACGTGTTATTCTCCAATACGGATCTTGATCAATTGCTGCGGGTATCAAAACTGGCGTTGGTTTATTTTCAATCAATGAAGGTAAAAAACAAGGCACTGCTTGGATTGGAGGAAATCCTATCATACCTATATTAGTTGAATTTGTAAAGCCAAACACGGCTCTTGCTGTAGAAAAAGTGATCCTTTTTGCTATTTCAAGTGCCATGGGATAAAGATGTTTTATATGTTTGGTATCGACTATGATCTTTGTTTTTTCTGGTTTAAATCCGATTGCAATAATATCTAAAATATTCTCATCAGTAAAAGCAGATATCTCTGTCATCGTCTTGTTGTGTCCATGTAGGAATTTTTCGTCGTCGGTTAGTTGGAACAGCAGTGGGGCGTCGAATTTGTCCTGCAGATACTTGGTAAACATCCAAGGCATCAGATGACCTAGGTGAACCATGCCCGAAGGACCCCGGCCGGTATAAAGATAAAATTTTTCTCCCTTTTGATACCTATCCAGTATCCAGTCAAAATCACGATGTGAGAAGAAGAAATCGAGTTCTAAAAGCGGATGAATTTCTCCAGTCATAGCCGCCAACTTTTTCAATAGGTCTGTTGTTATCCTTTGAGTTCCAAATTTTTCGATTAGCTTTTCATAGTTAACTGAACCATTGACCGACCAAGGAGTAACATCAAATTCGTTGGCTTCATTTCCTGCGCTTTCATTTCGAAACTCGTGGATCATGTCAGTTTCTGTGCTAAGAAGAACTGAGGTTTAAAGGTTTAAAAAGTGTACCCCTCCTGATTCTTTCATCTTCAGATGACTCAGCCTTCTTTACATCCTATCGAAAGGAAAATTCTTCTTCTACTAAGCAGTAGACCTACTCAATCTGCTGAGATCAATACTATTACAAAAGAATTGAGCATGTCAATAGACCAAGTGCGACGAGGAATTGAATGGCTAAAGTTTAAGAATCTAGTAAAGATCGTTACCGAGACATCTACCTATCTCAGCACACTTTTGAAGGAAGGGATACCGGAAGCAAAATTGCCTGAAAGAAAGATTGTGGAACTCATCTCAAAGATTGGAGGTGATTCGGTAGATATAAAGGACCTTGCTAAGGAGAAAGAGATTTCACCTTCAGAATTTAATGCCGGTTTAGTGAATGCGCTAAAAAACGGTTGGATCAGAAAAATTGGTACTACTGTTACTCTCAATACATCTTCTCAAAAATCCTCTCCTGAGGAAAAATTATTACACAGGTTATTGAAAGAAGAACAGATTAACATATCGAATTTGGGAAATGATGAAATCCGAGCTTATGAATCGCTAAGGAAGCGACCTGGGTTTATATGTGAAAAAAATGAAAGCAACCATAAGATCCATTTATTACAGGCAGGACACAATATTTCCCAAACATTAACACAATCTGATTCTGAGGACAAAGTTATTAAGATCACCTCCGAGTTATTGCGTTCTGGCAAATGGAAACATTTGAAATTCAGAGGATTGGACGTTTCTTCTCCCGTTCAGAATCATAGTCTTGGCAGGACCCACCCTCTGACAGATTTGATAAGCGAAGTGAAGGAAATCTTCATCTCTATGGGCTTTTCTGAGATTGAAGGGCCAATGATCCAGTCTAGTTTTTGGAATTTTGACGTATTGTTTACACCGCAGGATCATCCTGCACGTGAGATGCAAGATACGTTCTATATTCATGGCAATATGTCTACCGAGGACATTGACAACACTATTCTAAATAGAGTTTCAGATATTCATTCGAGATGCTGGAAATATGAATGGAACGTTGAAGAGGCAAGAAGGCACGTATTGAGAACTCATACAACAGCAGTAACTCTAAGATATTTAGCTGATAATAAACAGGATGAAGCTAGAATTTTCTCAGTCGGCAGAGTTTTTAGAAACGAAAAAATGACATATAAGCACCTAATGGAATTCCACCAAGTTGAGGGAGTGGTTACGGGTAAAGATCTTACTCTGAGGGACTTGATGGGATTACAAACGCTTTTCTATTCAAGGCTTGGCATAAAGAAAGTAAAATTTTGGCCGACCTATTTTCCGTATACAGAACCATCTCTTCAATCCATGGTATTTATTGAGGGAACAGGCAAATGGATTGAATTATTCGGCATGGGAATATTTAGACCAGAGGTAACCGCATCGGTGGGGCTCACCGGTAACGTTTTGGCATGGGGTGGTGGTCTTGAAAGAATAGCCATGATCCGGTACGGGCTAAATGATGTACGAGAACTGTATGAAAATCGATTGTCGTGGTTACGGAGCGTTCCGATTTGCCGGTTGTAAGCTTTCCTGTTCGAAAGATTGAAGAATTTTTTCCCGGATGTGATGTTAATCGTATAGTAGATATGTTACCTTACATAGGACTCGATATAGAATATGTCGATGACGACGAAATTAGGGTAGAATATAGTCCGAATAGGCCAGATTTTTCTTCATATTATGGAATTGCTAGAAGTTTGAAAGGGCTTCTTGAAATAGAGATGGGGATACCCAATGTCAATATCGTACAAGGCAAAGATTATGTGATTAGTGTTAATAAATCAATTTCTCACCTAAGACCATTCATTGTTGGACTAGTAGCAAAAAATGGCAGTCTAGATGATGAATCGATAAAAAACCTCGTAGGAATGCAAGAAGATCTTCATAATGGTCTCGGAAGGCGAAGAGCTAAAGCATCTATTGGTTTTCACGATCTCTCACAATTAGAATTTCCTTTAAGATATGACACTGTATCGTCCAACGCTTCGTTTTCACCTTTGGGATTCAAAGAGGCGATCACAATAGCCGAGATTTTGAGAGAGACTGATGCAGGAAGAAAACATGGTAAAATTTTGGGTTCCACTAAAATCTTTCCTGTACTTCTCGATGCTTCGGACCAGATTATTTCACTTCCGCCGATAATTAACGGCGACAGTACAAAAATCAATCGTAATTCCAGAGATTTATTCGTAGAAGCCACTGGCACTAATTTATCCTTATTAGAAGATGTGCTAGCAATCATGGCAATCACCCTATCCGACATGAAATTTGACATAGAAAGTGTAGTTATTATTTATGGTAAAGAAAGTATTGTATCTCCCAATATGCAACTTAGGAAATTTGAAGGACTGGAATTGAGTTACATAAACAATGTAATTGGCATTCAAATTACACCAGAACTTGCTCTAAAATGTCTCAATAAGAGTAGGCTGGATGGCTTGATTGATGGTTGCAAAATTACATGTAATGTTCCCCGTTATCGGACAGATATTAGTGAGGCTATTGATTTAGTGGAAGATATTGGCATAGGCTATGGAATATTCAATCTAGACCCAAGTCTTCCTGCGTACAGGCTCTCAGGAAAAAAGAGTCGCAACACAATAATATTTGAAAAGATAAGGCAGACCCTCGTTGGAATGGGGTTAATAGAAAATGTGAATTTCAGTCTTATCAGCAGGACACTTGAACATGAATATGTCAATCGAGCTAATGATTATAATGATGTCGTAGGAGTAGTCGGATCAAAAAGTGAGGAACATGAAATCTTAAGAAGTTCTCTTCTTCCTTCTTTATTAAGGTCGTTATCTCATAATATCCACGAAGAGTATCCACAAAGACTTTTTGAAATTGGAAAGGTGTTTTCGTTGGATGAAGATCCTGTTGAAAGGTGGAGTCTTTGCTCCGTGATAGCACACGATGAAGCGGATTACACGGAAGCGAAATCAATTGTTCAGACATTGATGGGTGTTGGACTCGGAAAAGAACTCGAAGCTATTTCAGCTATAATTCCGACCTATTTAGAAGGTCGAGGGGCAAACTTGTATGTCGCAGATACAAAGGTTGGAGTTATCGGAGAGATTTCTCCTTCAATCATTGAAAATTTTAAGATCCGGGTTCCTGTTGCGGCGTTCGAGATAGATTTGACCAAGTTGGTTACTTGTGTTTAGATTCGCAGTATGTTTATAACGCCTAACCTCGAGATCAAGTTATCCTTGTTCCATCTAGAAGATGGAAATGGTGCCCCGTTATAGAGAGTGCACTAGGAGGGTACACATGGTGTACGGCTACCAATGAATAGTTGTGGGTCAGAGACGGGGTATATTTTTTACATCCAGATGAACTTTTTTGTAAATTCCGAACAATTTTGGTAACGAATTATACTGAGTTGATTCAAATGGCCTTACGGATATACACATTCCAATAGCTGGTTATCAAGACTGTGTTGGCTCATTGAAATAATATACTCGTACCCATTGCAATTTCAAATGACAGATACGCACAATTCTACGATCTTCAAAAAAGATACGTAAGAACATAGGAGTCGCGAATTGTGTGATATTTAGTTTTATCCCCACTTGTTATCATTTTACTTACATTCCAATTAATAGATACTTTCCGATTTGGCTAGTTAGTCAAGTCACTGAGGCACTTAACTATTATATACTTGATTTCGTCAGATACTCCATACTCTTTTAGAATCTCTTGGTGATTTAAGAAAAAAGTTTTCCTAAATTCGGGATCTTCCGCAGCTTTCTTTAGTATTCTACTAACAGTTTGCAAACTTTCGTTGGTGTTGCTATTATTCAAGTCTATGTCAAAGTCAAATTCATTCAGGTCAAATATAAGACTATGGAGTCAGTAAAATTGATATGAACAAAGAAAAAGTTAGTATATTGTATTGAACCTACCGCCGCTTGACCTGCAAAGTAGGAAGAAGTGGACGATGTCAGGAACGTCAAGGGTAAAACCCGTTGAACAAACCCTTAAGGAAGTTCTTCCTCTTACCGAAAAGATCGGGATAACGAGGCTGGCAGACATAACAGATATGGATATTTTAAAAATTCCAAATTATTCTGCGGTGCTACCAGGTACAGATGACTATATTTGGGTATATAGCGGCAAAGGTCTGACCAGGCACCATGCTCAGGCTAGTGCATTAATGGAAAGTATTGAAAGATACTGTTCACTTCCTTCAGGCGCTCCAAAGAATATGATTCAAGGGTCCTATGACGACCTTAGCAAGAAATTCAACGTACTTCATCCTTCGAGTGTTGTTGAGCCCATGACATTTCAGTATACTGACGACATGGTAATGGATTTCCTTCCAGGTTTCGATCTTATGAATAAGGAATTTATGTTAGTACCTGCACCCATTGCTCTCTTCAAATATTCGGCAAGACAGCCAGCAATAAATCCTTTCGCGTATCACCACACAAATGGCCTTGCTTCTGGCAATGTAATGGAAGAAGCAATATGCCACTCTCTATGTGAAGTTATAGAAAGAGATGCGATTAGCATGGCACAACTCAAGGCTAGTGCAGTACATTTTCACATTCTAAAAACAGTCGAGCACTCTCTTAACTCGAATGGATATTATGTTACACCGATTACCGCAACCGACTATGTGGATGACAATTCTATTTTTCCTGACGTAGAAATCCATGATATCGAATTCGAGCATATTATTAGACTTGTTAAAAAATTCCAGAAAGCGAATATCCCACTAATAATAAAGAACGTAACATCAGAGATTGGGATCCCCACTTTTAACGCAGCTAGCATTGAATGGATTACCCATGATTATGGTTATGTAGTAGAAGGGCATGGTACGCATCCTGATGCAAGAATCGCTTTACTCAGGGCAATCACGGAAGTGTCCCAATCCAGGGCCGCTAACATACAAGGAGCTAGAGATGACCTAAGAAAAATTCCATATGGAGAAAACAATACTGATGATCAAAGGTCATGGCAATTCATGAAATCGAGAGACATGATTAGGTTCTCTGACGTGAAGTCTTTTATCAATGAAGATATTTTGGATGACATCAAGTTGATTCTTACCAAATTTGACGAAAACGATTTAAATCAAGTAATTGTTGTCAACCTAACTAACCCAAATCTTGGCATCCCTGTAGTAAGAACTATTGTACCAGGGCTTGAAATGTATAAAATTACCAAATCGGTCATCGGTAGAAGGGGACGAGCGTGTTTCAAAGTATGAACAGACCTCTAGTATTTCTCGGTCCAAGTCTAAATCGCGAAGATGCACAAAAGATTTTAGATGCAGAATATAGAGACCCGGCAAAGAAGGGTGATTTTTTAAAATTGGCTACATTTTCTGAAGGAAAACGCATTATTGGATTTGTTGATGGTGTTTTTCTACACGATTATCCCCCTTCACCCATTGAAGTTTATCAGCTATTGGTAATGCCAAATATTATGCTTGTAGGATCCTCCAGCCTTGGAGCATTGAGGGCCGTTGAACTTGAGAAATATGGAATGGCGGGTGTAGGGAAAATATTTGAGCTTTACAGGAAAAAGATTCTATTTGCTGATGATGAGGTTGCTGTCACCTTTGTTCAAGGAGAAAATATATTACAATCTGAGGCTATGATCGATATAAGATTTAATCTGTTTCTTGCCAAAAGATCTGGGATTATTGATGAGTACTGTAGAAAAATGGTAACAAAAGTTGGCAAGAATCTTTATTTTCCCTATCGTAACTATGATGATATTATCAGTATTTCGCAAAAAGAATATCCTCCACTATCTGAACAATTGGAAAAATTCAAACTCCATATAACGAAGAACAGGGACAGCCTTAAGGCTAGAGATACGATAAAATTGCTCAAATATTTGAAGATATTAGCTGAACATTAAGATAGCAATTTTCTGAAAAAATCAGCTGCAATATGCGTGTATCTTCTAAATCTAAAATCATATTGAAGTTTCCCAAGACTCGCCCTAAAATTCATTCGGCAGAAAGATCCCAATAATTTGCGTCGTTGAATTCATCAACTGGTTTACCTAACCTTTTCCAATCCTTGAATGATTTTGAGTATAATCTTACGTTCTTAACTCCGGCCATTTTCAGTGCATAATAAGCGAGTCCTGACAGGGTACCCACGCTACCACAATAGGCAATTACTTCTGATTCCGAAGATATTCGCCTGTTTTCTAGGAAACGCTTTATCTCAGAAGTACTGCGGAGAATACTCTCTTGTGTTCCCAACATGGTGTAAGGGAGATTAGTTGCTCCTGGGATGTGTTCAGTCAGAAAGTTTAACCTCTCTCTTGAATCCAACAGGAAATTGTTCTCCATTCCTTGAGTTCTTTCCACGTATTCTGCATCAGCGTAAATATCTTTGTTAACATTCATAGAATGGTGTGTTAAGGGGAATTTGTTAATTTTCTTCTCTGTTTCAAGTCCATGATTTTTCCATTGACTAAACGTTAGTTCAAGGAGTGAAGTATCAGCATGGCCCGCATATTGAAATGTCCATGCAACTCTTGCAGCCAGAGCACCGAAAGTATCGTCGTATATAGCTACCGGCGTATGATCACTTATGCCAGCATCTTGCATAATGGTAATCACCTTTTCAGGAGATTCGGCGTCAAGTACCGAGGCCAATGGTATTGAAACGGCACTCTCAATATGCCCTTGATTGTATTCCTCGGTCCTGCGCACATCTACAACACGTATAGCTTTCTTCCTGATCAGTGTCCTTAGAGTATCAACATCAATTAGATAAGAGAGGATAGGTTGCACACTTTGTTCTCCTTTTCCCTTTTCGTTCGAAGAATTTGACTTTTTTGGCCTCTTTGAAGTTCTGTTCTCATAGTTGGGATTAAGGACAGACTGGGATTTTTTTTTCTTGGCTGAACTTATTGACGATGGAGTAGAAATCAAGCAGCACATTCGCCCTTGGCAGTCTTGGCAGTAAATTTGACATCATTCCCATAGTCACGATAAGATTCTGGATCTTCAGTAATTGAAGGCAGATTTGTAACACTAGACAATGCCAATTTGATATCGTCTAAATTCCTTACTTTTTTGTTTCCCTGACCTTTGACAATTACTGTGATCCATGCATCCAAAGATTCGTTCCCTGTTCGCTCTTCCTTATAAATCTCTACAATCTTCAAAATTGTATCAATTACCCTTTTGGCTGGAACCCGCATCACATTTTTCCCTAACTCACAGTTTTCTTCTGCACTACCACCAAAAAGCATCGTGTAGGTAGGAGCCATTGAACCAGATATTCTAGATGCCCCGCCAAAGAATCCAATAGTAGCAATTTCATGTTGTCCACATGAATTCGGACAACCACTAATCTTGATGGTACTATGACTTAGTGAATCATCTGTATCCAGTCCGAGTTGAAGTAACTTTAGTTGTACCTCTTTTGCCAACCTATGTGAATTGGTTATGGCCAGATTGCACGAAGTAGTTCCAGAACAGCCGACTGCAGACGCTATTGTCAGTGCGCCTGGATTTGCCAACCCAATATTTGAAAGTTTGTCGTAAAAATTCGACAAATACTCAGTCCGAACAAATCGGATCGCGAAATTTTGATTTGGAGTATTCCGGGCAGATTGTTCTTCTGAAAGATCACGAATTATGCCAGCCAAACCTCTCAATTGACTCGATGTAATATCTCCTGCTCCCAGAGTTACAAAAACAACATTGTAACCTTCCTGTCTTTGAGCCACAACATTCGTGTGCACCCATCTATCATACGTAGAGGTATCAGGATTGATTCTTTCTTTAATGACTGGAAGTTTTATCTTCGCTCGGGTCGACTCGGGCAATCGTCTTGAGATATCTTTTTCGGATTTGAAATTAAAAGACTTGGCAGTTGAAAAAGATATAGTCATGTCGACAATGCTCCTTTCCTTACGAACTAGTTGCTGGAATTTGGTCCATCCCATTTCGTGGACAAGATATCTCATCCTATTTCTAGCCATATTCTCACGATTACCGTGTCTATCGAAAAGCCTTATCACTGCCATGCACGTCGCCAGAACCTTGTCCTCGGGAGTGAAATCTTCTAATTCATGGCCAATGAAAGAGGCTGCCCCGAGTCCCCCGCCCAAATATATTTTAAATCCTTTGAGTTCATCCCTCTTTGAAGGAACAAGCCCAATATCTGCCACTCTCATTAATCCGTGTTTCTGACAACATCCAAAGTTAATCTTGAATTTACGGGGAAGATTTTGACACATGGGGTTACGAAGAAAGAATCTAGCAATTGCCATAGCGTAGGGTGTCGGATCAAACAATTCATCTGGGCATACACCTGCAAAGTGACTGCACATTACATTTCTAACCGTATTTCCGCAGGCTTCCCGAGTAGTCAGTCCAACTTCAACAAGACCTCGCATCACTTCACTTACGTCTTCCAACTGAACCCAATGTAATTGAATATTCTGACGAGTGGAAACGTGAGCTGATCCTATAGAAAATGCCTCAGCCAACGATGCAATCTTCTCTAATTGTTCTGGAGTTATCTCTCCACTTGGTATCTTTATTCTTACCATACTGTAATTTTGCTGAAGGCGTGATCCATATGCACCGTGTTGAAGACGGAATCGACGAAAGTCGTCTTCTGAAATCTTCCCTTGTCTGAAGAGTTTAACTCTCTGACTAAAAATGTCCGTCTCCTCTTCTCGACCCCATCTAGGATTAGATTTGAGTGAATATAATGACTTCTTGGAATGCGAATTATTAAGGAGGTTCTTCAAAGATATCTATTTTCTCTTCTCGGTTCAAAACCATATATTTTTTGTGGATGCAGGCCATTTTTGTACCACAGTCACAAAATGATGGAATTTATTGAGCACAGTTAGTTTATAATACCCCTGGTTTTCTGTCTTCAGATTTCACGGAAAGTTAGAGTTACTCAATATTGATGTCATAATCAATACTCTCATTCAGGGAATTACATCCAGTGGATGGGGAGAGATTTGAACTCTCGACCACCTGCGTGTGAGGCAGGTATCCTAACCAGGCTAGACCACCCATCCGAATTATATGGGATTTCGAAGTTCGATTTTTTGCAGGTGGATGCTATATTAAAATCTTGATGCACGGTATTTCGTTGTATTACTTTTGTGATGACTAATACGTCATCATACTAAGTACCTTCGCCGAAACCCTCAAGGTAAATCTTTTGTTCTGGCGTAAGAACATCTATTTGGAGGCCCATAGACTCTAGCTTAGATTTAGCAATTTCTTGATCTTGAGATTTCTCTACGTCATAAACAGATGGAGACAGAGATCCTTTCAAATTAGCCAACTTTAAAACAGAAAGGAGCTGATTGGCGAAGCTCATGTCCATTACTTCAGAGGGATGTCCTTCCGCAGCTGCAAGGTTAACGAGCCTGCCTTCACCAATCAGATATATTTTGTTTCCATTTTTGAGTAAATATTCCTGATTGTTGTCATTAATCTGTTTAATAGAAACAGACGTGGCTTCCAGATCATCTACAGAGATTTCTACATTAAAATGACCTGCGTTTGCCAAGAGTGCACCATCTTTCATCTTCCCGATATGCTGACCTGTTATCACATCTTTGCATCCAGTAGTAGTTATAAAAATATCTCCTACAGACGCTGCCGCATTCATAGGCAGTACGCCATAACCATCTAATTTCGCCTTCAAAGCTGCAATTGGATCAACCTCTGTAACCACCACATTTGCACCAAGACCATCTGCACGTTTAGATATCCCTTTTCCCACATGTCCGTAACCAGCCACCACAACATTTTTTCCTGCAATGAGAATATTTGTTGCGCGTATTATGCCATCAAGCGCCGATTGACCTGTACCATAGACATTGTCAAAATCGTGTTTAGTTTCGGCATCATTTACAGCGATAATAGGATACTTCAATTTTCCTGCGCTTTGCATGGCACGTAGTCTTATCACACCGGTCGTCGTTTCTTCAGTTCCTCCGTACACAGTCTCATCCTGAAGATAACCATCGTTATGCATCTCGACTGTCAGATCAGCACCATCATCAATAGTGATGTTAGGTTTGATCTTCATCGTAGAATGGATGTCGTCATAATACTGTTCATTGGAAACACCTCTACTTGCGAAAATTGAAATTCCTTCTTGGGCTATAGATGCTGCGACATCATCTTGGGTACTTAGGGGATTACAACCACACCACGCAATTTCTGCTCCCAAAGCCTTTATAGTTCGAATCAGAACTCCCGTTTCCTTAGTCACGTGAAGACATCCTGCCACTTTTATGCCCTTCAATGGCAACTTAGCTTCAAATCTTTTACGTAGATTAACCAAAACAGGCATATGAACTTCGGCCCAATCAATTTTTTTCTTCCCATTCTCGGCAAGCGAGATGTCTTTGATCCTATAATTCATTCCAATTTGTGACAATTCACACCATATATTACTTTATCAGAGCTGCTGTTGTTCAGACTTGTGTACATTTACGATATATCACTTTAGTAAGATTATTGTTTGTTTTTTTAGTTTTAGAAATTGGAACCCACAAGATTCAACAAAAACACACTAGATTTATCTAGATTTAATTCAGTTTACAAGTTTCTAGTGCTTAAAATTAACTTTGTAAGCGGCTACGGGTATTTTATTTAGTTTTCTTTTGTAATCTTAACGATATCAGAAAGTATAAGAAAAACAGTCATGAATTCTAATTGTGAGAAAACTTCAGATCGCTGTAATTGGCTATAATAGTGATAAATCTAATTCTTTAACCGATAAGATAGCCTATCAAGTTGGAAGAGAGATAGCAAAGGCGGATGCAGCTCTCATCTGCGGAGGTCTTGGAGGAGTGATGGAAAATGCGTGCAAAGGTGCAAAGGAACATGGGGGACTAACTGTCGGAATTATTCCCCAAGAGGATTTTACTTACGCCAACAATTTTTGTGATATTGTTATTGCTTCAGGAATTGGTTACGCCAGAGATTTTATTGTAGCAACTTCTGCAGATGGCATCATTGTCGTAGGTGGAGGTGTTGGGACTCTCTTAGAACTGTGCATAGGCTATATGCTTAAAAAAACAATAGTCACCATTCCCAGCACTGGAGGAACCGCAGAAATCTATAGTGGCAAATACCTTGATGAACGAAAAAGAATACTTATATTGGCAGCTAGTGATGCGGAAAATGCAGTTCAATTAATAGTCAAAAGTACTAAAAAATAGAATAGTGTGTGCGGCGATCGAAACTTCGTCACGTTCTCGGTAATTATTGCCTTAGATATATACTATCGAAGGGACAACAAATAATTATCTGGTTTATAAAAGTCCCCGTACTTCGCATGCAGATCCTGTAGTATATCTACGACCCTTTTTATACCGTACTGTTCTCCTGTACGGAACAATGGATTTCTTAGACCCATCCCAAGTTTCAAGGCAATTTCAAGGTCTTCTAACGTGCAGACTTTATTTGTAATGAGCCACGCCGCGTTATTTAACGCAACGGCCAATAACTTTAACGGATCATACGCATTTGAATCTTCTTCAGAGAGCGAAACTCTCTCATACTGTTCACCACTATATGAATAAAATCCAGATCCCGACTTCTTTCCGTACTTTCCTTGTTCAAAAAGTTCTTTGATTCTAGGGTGAGGAAATATAACTTTTTTGTCTCGAGAAAACATTTCCGAAGTTGCTTTGTGGATTACATCTAAGCCCGTATAATCAGCCAATTCAAAAATGCCCATCGGAAATGATAGCCTAAATTTAACTGCAGAATCCAATTGCGTCATTGAAGGACCATCCCTATCTAAGCAATAGGCTGCCTCATGAATCAAAGGGATAAATATTCTGTTTACAATGAATCCTGGAACATCTTTTCTGCACAGTACAGGTTCTTTTCCGACTCTTTTCACAAAATCCATTCCAACTTTGACAATTTGTTGGTCTGTGGTAATGCCAGGGATGACCTCTACAAGTTTCATAAGCTGGGGTGGATTAAAAAAATGAAGGCCTATGAACCTGGTGGACCTGTTGGTTAACGAAGAAATTTCACTTATTGGCAACGTACTAGTGTTTGAAGCATAGATAGTCTTTGAATCTGAATGTTTATCCACGTCCAGATAGACCTTTTTCTTGAGCTCCATGTCTTCCGGTACTGCTTCTATAAGTAGATCTGCCCCACTTAAGGCTTGTTTCAGATCAACCACAGGGTGTATTCTGCTGTAAATAGTTTCAGAATCAGCCTGCGTAATCTTTTGTTTCTCTGCAAGTTTGTCAAGTGACCATTTTATTTTACTCATCGCACTATCAAGAAATTTCGTATCAACATCACGCAATGTTACTTCAAATCCAGCCATCGCCGAGATTTGAGCAATTCCATGACCCATTATACCTGAACCCAAAACAGTAATTTTATTAATTTCTGTCACAGTGCCCCTATACGGACGTACGAGACTTTTAATGTTACGATGACAGCACGTATTACTGAATTGATTTTTGAATGGTGATCGGATTTATGGATCTAGTTGGTTAACCCCCTTTCTTCACTGTTAGAAAGTGCCGTGGTCATGTCCCAACTTGTCAATCGTAAAATTTTTGATTTTCTGAATCCTATGTATAAAATGAACTGCTAAAATATTATGAGATCGTCACTTTAACTAAACATTCACAGTTATTCATTTGTCAGCGTATACAGTGCATTATTATCCAGGGTACTCATGATAAATCATATGCGAGCTTATGTACTTTTGTTGAAGCAGGATGATCCCAAGAAGTGCACAGCTCTTAGATTAGTGAAGACAGGTTTGGCTTGTCCTATCAAATCCTTAGCAAATAATATGATAGCGTTAAATCCTTTTGCCAACCGTGTTCTTTGCAAGACTGATAGTAGTATAGCAACATCAATTTGTGGCATAGATTGCTCGTGGAATCTAGCTGAATCTGTGCTAAAAATCAGTAGATTCACTAACAAAGGTATTCTAAGAAGGGTCCCTTCTCTCCTCGCAGGAAATCCCATCAATTATTCTAAATTGGGAAGATTATCTACAGTAGAAGCATTATCAGGTTGTTACTATATTATGGGATTTAAAGATGCGGCCCAATTAATGTTAAACAAGTTCAATTGGGGCCACACCTTTTTAGAACTAAATAGGAACGCATTAGATGATTATAGTCTTGCAACAAATCCTGGAGAGATAGCACAGATAGAAGAAGAATACTTTGGAAATTATAAACAGTGGAAAGAATATACAGTATCAAAAAAATAGATTTCATCTTTCAACTAAGATTTTATTTATCGATATGTTGAAGAAGTGCATTCTGACCTAAAATTTATTCCTTTACATGGTTCTCTGTGTAGTATTTTCCTATTTTTTTCTCATTGATTGGAACCAACCACTCTAAAACGCGATCCAGATCCTTACTAGTTATTGTTACCATAATAGGACCCAGAGATGATTCAACGCTACTTTCAACTATCGCCATAACACCAGAGTAGGCAGCTTGTTTATTCAATAAAAACCAGGTTTTGTTATTGCTACGGTTATCTTCAAATAGTCTTCTGAGTACTCCAGCTGAAAATCGTGATTTCACGCCAACTCTGATGTGGTGTAGGGCGTGAAGACCTTCAGTTTTTACCATTGCTAAATTGCCTTCTTCATTAATCTCAGGAGAACCACCGTTTACTGTATTTATAAGACATTTGATGACCCTACTTGGTTCTTCTGATGGATTAATTATGGTCTCCGCAGCTACAAACACTTCAAAGTTTGGGTACAATTTTTAAACTCAAATCAACTGACTGATCATTAAACTCTTTCTTTAATCTCCCCCGTTCTCCAATAGCCATTTTTCGATAATTGCCAATCCCTGTTGACCCAACTGATCAACGGTTATTGTATTGTTGGATATGGACTCGTCAGCCAGTGCTATTGCTTCACTTATTCCCACAGTCAGTTCCCTCCTGTCCCTCTCAGAAAAATCATCCTCCTTATTAGGTGCATCTGATCTTGCTCTAGCTTTGACATGTTTGAAGCGAACTAGAGAGCAGCCGTGAATTGCCAGTATCTTGACTGACCACAAAGATTCCAAAACTTTCATTTCTTCAATGTTCCTTATGCCATCTACAATTACGGCTTTCACACGAGGTGAGCTTACAATAATAGACCTTATCCTATCCAGAACAAGATATGCAATGGCGCCGGATCCCTTCTCCCTTCGAAGTTTTATCATTAATTTTCCTAGATTAGCATCTGTCATTTCCAAATTTGCCCTCTTGGCAGCTTCACGCACAGCATCTCCCATTATTACGACAGGTATTCCTTTTCTGAACAATGATTCAGCAAGAGTGGATTTCCCTGCTCCAGGCATTCCTGTAAGACCGACTATTAACACATTCTTAGACATGCGGTAATTGATAGTAAATCTACCTTACTATAAAGATAAGAATATCTGAACCCAGATCTATTGGATAAAACATTCGAATTGACGTACCTCACATCATGTTTTCTACCCTGAATGTTCCTTTATGCATCCAAAAGTCTGTTTTTAAGCTGCCCAGTTTAACAGATTTTTTGCTGCTAGTTGAATATCTCCTGATTTTATAGTCCTTCTACCTGCGTGATTACTAAGGTCAACCGCCTGACGAGCAATCTTTGTAGCTATCTCTTCAATTATCTTCCGGAGCTGCTCTGCACTTTCGTCACTAACCCTCTCAGCACCGGATTTCTTTATTATCCGGTACATAGCAGCAAGACCGAGTTCTGGACTTGACATTTATAGTTTGTTAATCACTATTAAAATAAGAAGATGGGTTAAATAATGCATAGCACTGAATTAATTCGTTGCAACGTGTCACCGCAATCTTATTCCATTGTGAACCTACATCAGCAATCAATTGAATGCACGATTATGAATAAATAATGGCTTATCATCGAAATGTTAAATAATTTTACACACGTGGGTTTGGACTTAAATCAAATAACATATATCCATAATGAAAAAGATTTTAATCAATATCAAGATGTAATATTCTATTCCATGCATCAAGAGAATAAAATTATAACTATTGAAGAAATGTCGAAAGTAAATCTCTGTGTAGGCAGGATCGTCTCTGCTGAACAAATTCCTAACAAACAAAAGATCCTGAAGACTGTTGTAGACATTGGATCAGAATTAAGAGACGTGGTAGTTGGAGCAGCTGAATATTACAGACCGGAAGCACTTATTGGCAAAGCCGTAGTAGTTTGCACTAACCTTGCGCCGAAGAAACTTGGGACTATTACATCAAATGGCATGTTGTTAGCCGCTGAATGTCCGGATGGAAAACCCATATTTTTGACTATAGATGGTGAAGTCCCAATAGGAGCACCTATTCATTAGTGCTTGATTGTGAAAATCGGTAATGTGTCGTGACTTGAAAGCATTCTTCAGGAAACTATCCGAATCTGTGCCTATTATTCGTGGGTTATGAATACAACATTTTAATTCCCATGGTTAAGCTATGAGTCACCCAACCGCTCAGACGCGTTAGCAAATCGTTTTTGATAATTTAGTTTTTTATTTTATTTACCGCGTTTAATTTGATCAGGCCGCATACCATTAAAATCTTGGAGGAATGCCAATATAGCCGTGTAGTCGAGTTCTGAGTAACCCCTATTTCTTGCGGCTTGATACATCTGCTCGGCGAGAACTGAAAGTGGCAGACTAACGTTTAGATGTTTCATGGAAGCCACAAGCAGTTGAAGATCTTTTAGCATATTTCTAAGGTGGAAGCGTGGCTCGAAATCATTATTGATCATTTTGGGACCCTTTTTCTCACTCAGGCTAGTTTTAAAATACGTCGAATTGAATATTTCAATAAAAATACGAGGATCTATTCCTGCTTTTCTAACGTATAATATAGATTCTGAGAGAGCAATTCCAATAAGAGCGATATTCATATTTAAGGCAAGCTTAACATAATTTGCTGTGCCATCAATTTTCCCAATGTAAAATATGGATCTCGCAATACTTTCAATCACTCTAATATTTTTGTCAATACTATTCTTGTCGCCAGATATGATGGCGACTAAGTCACCCTTCCTTGCGATATCAGGACCACCCATCACTGGCATCTGAAAAGATTGTACGCCATTCTTCCTTAGGGCCGCTGCACATTCAACTGAATCTGCTGGGGAGATAGTACTCAAGTTGCCTATAACAAGTTCTTTGTTGACACTATGAATTAGACCGTCATTCCCTAAACAAACTTGTTTGAAAGCAGTACCATCTGTTACACATACTAGTGCAAAACTGCATCTATCGCCAAGTTCCTTGGGACTGTCAATCCATTTCCCACCGTTTTTAATTATTTCCGCTGTTTTACTCCTTGTGCGATTGTGTACATAAAGATCGTAACCAACTTCCAGCAACCTATTGGCAATTTGAACTCCCATTAATCCGGTACCGATTAACCCCACTCTCATAACTAGACAATCTAATATAATTCAGATTTAAATTATTCCTACCCATCTTAAATGGCTTTAGGCAAAATGGCATTTTATGATCAGTAGTTGTGACGACGTGTCACCGAAAAATAATATCGAAACTCACGTATGTCACCCAATGAGAGATCTGTTTGATTTTGCAATTTTAGATTTTGGTGAATATGATTCTAGATTTCGTTTTTACAAAATGTACTATTGATTGAAAAGAGGGAACAAATTGGTATCATTTCTATTGGCAATCATTATTGTGTTCTGAATAAAAGAAAAATAAACATGAATGATGATAATTATACAATGATAAGATATCATGCATAACTAGCATCTAGTCATGGTCAATTTGGGCACTACATTTTTATTTTGCTTAGACTATATTTAATCGAGGTTTTTAGATTTAGGTAAAAGAAAAGTACTTAGCGAATCAGCTTTAAAGGAGTTGGTAATGCCACAAGAAGGAGAACTTCTGGGACGAGTCATAAAGCTCGTTGGTGGCGATAACATCATTGTTAGATGTACTGATGGAAAAGTAAGAACATGTAGAATCAGGGGGAAAATAAAAAGAAGAATGTGGATCAGAGAACATGATCTTGTACTGATTGCACCCTGGGACTTCCAATCAGAAAAGGCAGATATCGTCTGGAGATATATCGCAGCACACGCAGAGAAAATGGAGAAAGATGGGTATCTAAAGGGCATGGTCTAACGTACAAATTGCCAGTTTGAGTAAACACAGCTAGTCGGAAAAGAATTCTAGCAATAATAGGAACCAATAACTTTGCCGTCAAAATCAAACATGAGAACATCAATTGCAACCTTATGATCGCAGTACGAGGATAATTGATCATGAACTTCATTGCATAACAAATCATAAAATCCCTGTATACCGTAATTGTCGATCAATTCTGCAACATGCCTTGCGGTGTTCGCTGTCTTTATCGTGGTAACTATTTCGTCTCCTGCACCACAGCGACTTGCCATACGACCCAAGAAATCCATATCAACATGGGAGCCCTTAACATGAGTTTGCTTTACCCCCATCGCCATCTTTGTTAATTTTCCAATAAAGCCTGCTACGATTGCCTTTTTTATCTTCTTATTCGCACATTGCCTTACACTATAACCGACGAAGTCGCCTATCTGAATATATGAATGATCTGGAATGTCATCATGAAATAATTCGCGTGCAAAATCTTCACTCCTACCTCCCGTCGTCAGTACGACACAGAATGATTTCATAGCATACGATACGTCGATTGATTGTCGGATCGATGCTGCAAAGGATGAGGTAGAATATGGTATTACTATTCCGGTAGTTCCTAAAATGGATATCCCGCCAAGAATTCCAAGTCTAGGGTTATCTGTTTTCTTCGCTATTTCTTCCCCTTTGGAAACAGATATGACCACAGAAATGCCAAAGTTCGTCTGCATGCTTCCTATAACTTCGGTCACTGCTTGGTGAATCATACTCATAGGGACCTTGTTAATTGCAGCTTTTCCAATTTCCAAACCTAAGCCCGGCTTTGTAACTATACCCACGCCGTTCCCACCTTTAATGACGATATCCATACTCCTTTCAAGAATGGAAACTGTTGAGCATATTTCCGCTCCATCCGTAACATCTGGATCATCTCCAGCATCCTTAATCACAGCTGCTGTAACTGCATTTTCATCATTATCGTTAATCCAGGCGATCTTGATGAGTGCTGATCCTCCTTTTGGCAAGGTGACCGTAATGCTTGCTAGTTTTTCCCTTTTTAAAAGTGTGCACATGGCAGCCTTTGTCGCCGCAGCGGCACATGTTCCGGTAGTGTAGCCCTTCCGTAACTCCTTTTTGTAAGGTCTTGAGACAATAACATCTTTCAGATCGCTAGACAATCGTCAATCTCCTAATGAAATATCGTACCCCCATCAATAACGATGTTGTTTCCAGTAGCATATGAAAAGGAGTCACTCGCAACGCAAGCCGCTATTTTTGCAACTTCTTCTGGTTTACCCCATCGCCTCATTGCATTTCCTTCTGTTGCCTTTACTCTTTCGTTTCCTGAAAGAGAGTCGTATGTTGCCTCCGTAGCAATGTTACCCAAGACAAGAGAATATGCTCTAATTTTTTGTGAAGCATACTCTAATGCAATATGCTTTGTCAAACAAATAACGCCAGCCTTTGCCAAAGAGTACGGAGATCCGTAAATGTGACCTGAGATTGAAGGCGTAGAAGCTATGTTTATGATAACGCCTCCCGATCTATGTCTCAACATCAATGGAATTATTTCTTTAGACAGACGAAATGAGCCAACCAAATCAACCTGGATAATGTCGATTAATTCTTTGTCTGAAACTTCATGCAGCTTCTTGAACCATATCTTTCTTCGAAAAGGGAATCCGGCGTTATTTATGAGCACATCAACTCTTCCATACGTCTTACGAATACTTTGTAAGAACTTGCTCACACTGGATCGATCAGTTATGTCCAATTCTAAACCTTGACATTTGTCTGACAGCAGCATGCATGTCTTTTGTGCAAGTCTTTTCTTCCTAGAGGTAATTACTACTGTTGATCCACTTTGGGAAAATTCTCGGGCCATTGCCAATCCTAGGCCATTCGTAGCACCGGTTATAACAGTTATCTTCTCCAAAAGAGACAAAGTATCCTATAATTATTTGAGTTGTACTTTTAATTTGTATCCATAAAGTAAAAAGCAAGACTTAAGGAACAACTTGAAGTCACTATTAATATTCTTCTTTTTTTCCTAAATGTTGTCAATCTCGCAACTGCATTACAATCATTATATTTGTCAAAATTTGCCTTAAATTGAAAAAATAGATGCTCAGTATTGTGCTACCATGAAGCATATCAATTTCTGCAACATAACATAATCCTGGAAAATAACATCCAACGTGCTGAAAAGATCGGCATCTCTGGAGTAGATATAATGAACCAGATACCCCCAACAATCGGATCTTGCTACAATGATTTATCGGATATACCACAAATTTCATTCAATTCCATAGCAATTTGTTGAAGACGTTAATATTTAGAATATTGAATTTCGAAACTGCTTATCATCATCTGCAAATTACTGAATTATAGTATCATAAATCGCATGTTATAATAATTATTTTAATTCTTGAACAATCTTCTAAACGTATCTGCCTCATCTGTACGCTCCCAAGTGAATGACGGTTCACTTCTGCCGAAATGACCATATGCGGCGGTGCTCTTATAAATAGGTCTTTTCAGGTCCAACGTTCTAATAATTCCACTAGGCTTTGCATCAAAAATGTGTCGAATTTGCTGTTCAATTTGTTCTTCTAACACTCCAGTACCAAATGTATCAACCATAATGGACACTGGTTCGGCAACACCAATAGCATAGGCTAACTGTACCTCACATTTGTCTGCCAATCCCGCAGATACGATATTCTTTGCAATGTATCTGGCCATATAGCATGCAGATCTATCTACCTTAGACGGATCCTTTCCTGAAAATGCGCCCCCGCCATGCCTTCCCATTCCACCATAAGTGTCTGCAATAATTTTCCTCCCAGTCAGGCCAGTATCACCGACTGGTCCTCCTATAACAAATCTTCCAGTGGGATTGACCAAAAACTTAGTTGAATGGTCTATCCAATCCTCGCAGATTGGTTTTATGACCTTTGATATTACTTCCTCCCTGACTTCCTCTATAGAGATATCTGAAGTATGCTGAGTAGAAACCAGTACTGTGTCAAGTTTCTTCGGTTTAGAGTCCTCATAAATCACCGACACTTGCGATTTTCCATCTGGACCAATCCAATCCAATTCTTTCTCCTTTCTCACTTTCGCTAATCTTGATGACAGTTTGTGTGCCATTGTTATGGGCAAAGGCATAAGTTCTGCGGTTTCATTAGTGGCATATCCAAACATTAGCCCTTGGTCTCCAGCACCTTGTTCCTTTTCTTGACCTCCATCAACCCCCATCGAGATATCAGGGCTCTGCTCGTGTACCGACGTGAGTACAGCACAACTTCCACCATCAAATCCATATTTTTGACTATCATATCCGATTCCAATCAAAGTGTCTCGTACGATTTGTTGAATATCAATTCTTGCGTTTGAAGTTACTTCTCCAGCAACAAAGACTAAACCCGTCGTTATCATCGCCTCTACAGCAACTCTTGAATTCTGATCTTGGCATAATAATTCATCGAGTATAGAATCTGATATTTGATCGCACATCTTGTCTGGATGTCCTTCAGTAACGCTTTCTGATGTAAATAGATGTCTTCTTACCATTTCACGCTATTCTGACCTACTATAGGCAATCAATGAATATGAATTCTACAGTTCTTTTTCCAAACGTATGAAAAGGACATTATTTCCTCTTATCACGACTTTCCCATAATTTGCAACAGCATCTGCACCACTGAACTCTTCCGCATCTAAAAGTATCAGATTCATATATGAATCCACATTGTTCATTTTACCACGATATTCTATTTCGTTCTTCAATCTTACAGCAACTTTACGATTCAACGAACGCTGCAACGTTGTAAGTGGCCTTTTTGACTGCTGCGACGTTGAGGAAGATGACATCTCAGTTTATCACTTTGGATTCAAAACAATGTTACGACAATAAAAAGGTTCCCTTGTATTTGCCGCAACTGCCTATTTTTTATATAAAGGTCGTACATCAACGACGTGGTCATAATTTCGACTGGTTCTAAGTCCATAGATAATCTAATAGGAGGAGGAGTTATGACTGGCCTTATCACAGACATATTTGGTGACACCAAATATGTCAGAAATACCATTGCGTTTTCAACTAGCATAAATTTTGCAAGACTTTCGAACGATTCACTGGTCGTTTTTATTGACAGCCAGGGTAGTTTTCGACCAGAAATAGTAATGAATCAACTTCTTAGTGCGAGAGATTCTGTAGAGATATTAAAAAGGATAAGGACTCTTAGAATTTTTTCAAGTAGATTTCTTCGTTCTGCGATAAAGAATTCAATGTTACTTAGGCCTCGGCTGATCGTTATAGACAATTTTGTGTCGCTATTCTCAAGTGAGCATTCTCCCATCGCAAAACATCTGTCAATAATGTATCATTTGAGAGAGCTCGCACGAATTGCAATTAATACCGACGTTGCTATACTTATAACTAACCCTTCTGTTTCCCCTAAGGCTAAAAATTATCACACTGATGATCAAAATCCAGAGCAAGTAGCTCTTCAGAGTAGATGCCCTTCACATGAAGAGGAGGTGTTTGGTAGAAGTCTTTCTATATATACAGATATTGTTGTGAAATTGGAAAGAGTAAATACAGACAATTCAACATTCTGTGCTCAATTGATAAAACCAGCTAACGGTGCATTGTCTTATGTCAGGATTACGCAAGACTTTTTGTACGAATCTGAACAGAAATGAACTGTCCTTAAGTTAAAGTGCGTTACTAAAGTCCATTACTTGGGAAACAATTTCTTGACTGAAAAATCATGATTCCGTAATTAGGAATTGATCATTACGTTCTTCGCTACAGTTCTCTTTACTGGAATGGAATCTAGTCATTGAACAGGCATTCCAGTAGCGAGTGAGCCAATTATAAAGATTATATTATTGAGCACATATTTGTTCAAATATTGTAGTTTCTTGTAATAATAATAAAATCTTTATACGAATGGAAAAGTTTATTAACATAATATTGAATAATATAGGCAACCAGCAAATATCCGTTAAATTGATGGAGACCCCCCGTATCAAACGTCGAATTTAGCTGGACTGTAGCGATAGGGGGATGACTCTATCTCTGCTTTGTTTTTTTTTAATGGTAATCTGCCGCAAAGTGTAATAGTTTCTTTCTTTTTTGTGTAGTGATGGATAAACTGGATACACTTCTCGAAATGCAAAGAGAATTGTCACTAGAATTGATGACTGATCGATACCCTTCTATGGTTCAAGAGAGGATTGCGTTACTTTCTACAGCCATCATTCATGAAGCTATTGAACTTCAGAGATTAACAAATTGGAAATGGTGGAAAAAACCAGTTGGATTCGATGCAGAGGATGCTAAAGAAGAAATGATAGATATATGGCATTTTGTGTTGCAGGCATCCATCGAACTTGGTATGACATCTGATGATATTCTAAGTTACTATTCACGTAAAAACATTGTTAACAAGGAGCGAAAAAAGAACGATTATTGAATTTTGTCAACATGCTCCTTTATCGTGTCTAAATCAGTAACCCTGAAGAGGTCATAGATACGTACTCTCTTTCGAAAATTTTCGACCTCTGCGCGGGAAATTGTGATCTGGGGTCTTGGACTCTTTGAATTCAGAATTCTGCCTTGCAAGTCTATCCCATTTTGATATAGTGATAATAGGGCATGTCCTGCTAAATGACCTCTTGTGTCTACTCCACAAACTACGATATGCTTTAGGTACTGGTTGCGAGCTGAATACTTTATAATCGCATCAATCCCTTTGTTTTCAGAGAGTAATCGTCCAACCATCGCGATCTTTTCCATCAAGTATTGATCCTCTGATATTTGTGTAAGAAGTTTAAGGCTTGACAGAGTGCATATTGCTATCTCTTTTCCGGTGCCAAAATAATATTCATCTTTTATGGGCAAGAGAATCTTACATAGTTCGCCAACCACGTCTGCCACTGCCTTGTTAAACTCTTTCATCTCTGTACAACGAACCCTTCAATTTCAGTTTCAGAAGTGACCACAGATTCAATATCACAAAAAATCAAAGTACCTATGCAGTATGTCACGGTGCTCAACATTCCCCGACAAATATCTCCTTGCATTTGGTATCGTTTACACTTATAACTATCTTAGTGTTCTTTACTTGTTTACTCATATTTTTTTGAACGCATTCTTTACAAAATCATACCACATGATAAGTTATGATATTAAATTATATCTCATCAACTATGAAAATGGGGCAGATGAGTACTAAGAATGGTCTTGTTATAGTCTATACTGGCAATGGAAAAGGAAAGACAACAGCGGCATTAGGCATAGTATTGCGCGCTGTAGGACATGGAATGAAAGTTGGGATGATTCAATTCATTAAGGGAGAATGGTATTACGGCGAATTGACTAGTGCAAGAAGATTGGAACCCGAATTTGATCTCGTGGCAGCTGGGAAAGGCTTTGTTGGAATAATAGATGATGATCATCACATACAAGATCATAAGAATGCAGCAAAAGTTGCTCTAGATCTAATCAGGAAAAAAATGTCTGAAAAGAAGTATGATATTCTCATATTAGATGAAATAAATTATGCTGCTAAGATAGGATTGATTTCTGTGTCAGAAATGCTAGACATCCTAAATCGTAGACCAAAAGGCATGACATTAGTACTAACTGGAAATTATGCACCACAGGAAATTATTGACCTGGCAGACCTAGTAACAGAAATGAGGGAAGTAAAACACCCGTATAAACTTGGGATAAAGGCACAGAAAGGAATTGATTTCTAATTCTTATTATCAAAGCTTTTTGTTTTCTTTTTTGCTTGAATAAATACCAAATTAATATAGTCATGATTGGCAATTTCAATAGGGGCAACGTTAAAGTATCTCAATGACAGGCTAAAACGTGCACATGGTAACAGAGATTGCAGAACTTCCCGAGGAAGGAGAACTTGTTATTGCCACAATTAAAGAAGTCACAGGCCATGGTGCCTACGTATCTCTTGATGAATATAACAACATGACAGCGTTCTTACACATATCAGAGATAGCAACTGGATGGATTCGAAATATTGAGCGTTACATAAAGCCAAAACAGAAGACAGTTTTAAAAGTTATTAGAGTTCACCGGGGCAGAGTAGAAGTAGACCTTTCCTTAAAACAGGTGTCTGGAGAAGAGAGGAAGTCTAAGCTAATTGAGGTCAAGAAAGGAGAAAAAGCCTCTGCGTTTATGGAGATTATCAAAAAGAAAAATAGCCTGAATGAAGAGCAAATTCTGGAATTGGAGGACAAGATTTTGCAAAAGTTTGACTACGTATATGACATGTTTGAAGTTGTTGCTAGAAAGGGGATGGAAGCGATCAAGTCAATAGATATCCCTGAAGAGACTAAATCCTCGATCGAGGAAGAAAGCAAAAAAATCCAGATCCCTGAAGTGGAGGTTAGAGGCTCACTTGAAGTAACATTACGAGCGTCGAATGGGGTAGAAATGATTAGAGATATTCTCTCTTCTGCAAAGTCAGAAAGAAGTAATGCAAGTATCGCTATTACGTATGTTGCAGCCCCGAAATATAGAATTATTTCAAGGGCAGAGAATTTTAAGATAGCAGAGAAGAATATGAATAATTCAATTGAAAAAATATCTGCGCAGATTGAAAAGAAGGGTGGAACATTTCGATATACTCGCGAAGATTCGAAGAAGCGTAGAGATGGTTGAAGTTGAAAAGACTACTAAGAAAGTGTAATTATTGCTCAAGTTATTCTATATCCGAAATATGCAAACATTGCGGAAATCCAACGCATGACGCTCATCCTCCGAGATTCTCACCTGAGGATAAATACATTCGATACAGGATAGCAGCTAGATATAACGCAACACAGGAAATAGCTGATTGATATTTATCAGTACGGCCGCGCAGCGAAAAAACATACGTCAAAAGCTCTTGATGAGCTCCTCGAATTCACTAATCTAGAAAACTAATACAAATTAAGTGTTGAGTTAGGAATTACTATTAGTTGTGTTCGAAGTTGAGGTTGTGTTTGAAGTTGAGGTTGCCTGTATCATCTGTTGAATCGCTGCTCCAATAGGATTAGTATGGTTAGTTATGTTAATTACACTACCAATCAGAGATCTATTATCGTTTTGAGACTGAATGGAATCATTGACAATTGTACTTTGGGTCAAATTTGTTGCCTGAGCGTACGCTTCACTTGATCCAGATATATTGAGTGAGATCAAAGTTAACAGGATAAAACTAACTCCAAAGGAAGTAATAGTCAGCCCGGTTCTTTGTTTTATCATGGATTTATCGGTACCTATCTATGATATATAAATTTCTGCCTATGGTTATTGACAAAAGTAATAGTGGTTGTGACAATATGATGATTTTCTATCAGATTTGTGCAAGAACTTGTCAAATATAGCTCCTTAGATAAAGACGGTAGTAAATAATAGATGAAGTGTGTATAATAGCGAAGAATTTTGAGTCAAAAAAAGAATAAAAAAATGGAGGTTTCCGCACTCAGTTTGTAGGGATGTTCTTCACTCAGTTTTTCCTAATGGTTTCTTATGTACCGACGCATGTGCCTACAGGATTGCTAGTATTGCAGTTGTTCTTTAGGAACTCATTATCGTTGATGTTCAGTGCCAGTCCATCTGCATTGTTGATATCCAAGGTGTTGCCTAAGACGTTATTGAATTTCATCGAATTCTTTGAGCTTTGTGAGTCAAGGAATATCCCGTTTGCACTTCCACCAATGCTGTTCGCCCAGACTGTTGATTTGTCAGTGTTTACGAATGTTACACCCGCAAGACTATTGCTTGACATTAGGTTTGCGTGCACGTCTACCATGTCGCTAGAGTGTGCTGCTACGCCAATGCTGTTTGGACCTATCAAGTTTTGTTCAACTACAGTATTTGTTGTTCCTGTCATAAAGACTGCGATCTTGTCTCCCTCGAAGGTCAATCTCTTCACATTTGTTCCGTCAGATCCAGTTACCAATATGCCAGCTTGGAAGTTACGTACTGTTCCTGGTCCTACAATTGTAACGAGATCAGAATTTGGTACTACTATTCCAACTTTGGAGCTATCAGGGCCTGGACCGGTTATTGAGTAACCGTTAAGATCGATTCTAGTATCATCTCCACCGACTATAAGACCATCACCAGGACAGTTTAGATTTGCTGTCAGAGTGACATTACCCTTGACAACCTGTCCACATGCTGGACTTGATACTTGAGCGTGTGCCATTTGTACTGAAGATTGCATTGATATTCCACTTACTGCTGCCAGTGTCAATATTGTTGCTACCATGTATGACATTGTTGTTCGTTGCATTCATTATACGCCTTGAAAATTAACTATTTATGTGAAACTCTTATTTGTATTGTAACTTAGTAATAGTATAAGTGGTTGTTCTACTATATGTAATCAACTGGTAAATTTTTGCTAACTAACATAGATTTCAATTTAAGAATCCTTATAGCATACAAATATCTCTTTCCTATCACAAATATTGCAAGGACAGAACTCATTACATAGCATACATCTAATGTATCCTTATTCAACGTAGATTAAATTTCGTACTAAAAATTCTTTACAATCAGAGAAAAGAAATTTTATTCTAATTGTTTTCTTAGTTTCTTCTCCATTATATTATTTACTATTAATTTATTCCACTATGTATTTCGTTCTATCATTTTTGAATTTAGTACTGGAGAATCATTTGCTTTCTATGATTGTTATGAATAATTGACATTTTGGTTCAAATTTGCTATATTTGTATTTCCTGTCACTCTTCATCCTTCCCTCAACAAGAAATATATTCGCTCCCACGTATCTAGCTCCAGTGAGAATTGCCATAGTGGGTGCAGGCGTTGCAGGAAGTTATCTAGGAAACAGATTGCATGCCCGTGGTCACGAGGTAGAAATATTTGAAGCATCGAAGAGTCAGGATCACTGGCCAGTTTGCGCCTGGGGAGCATCAAGACATATGTTAGAAAAATTTTCAAGTGAATCTGGTCTGGATTTTAGTAAATATACGCTTCATGTGGGACAAAGATTGAGAATGGATCTGCCGGCCGAAAAGAAGGAATATCTAGAGCTAAAAGGGTTGGTAACCTATGACAAAAAACGATGGGAACAGGATTTGTTGAAAGAGCTAAAGGTCCACTACGGACAAAGGTGTTTGCCTGGTTCTCAACTGTTTAATGGTTTTGATTACATCTTAGATTGTACAGGAGTTCACAGATCCCTATTGCCCAAATCAAACGAAAATTTTATTATCCCGGCATACGAGTTCTTGATAGAAAATGCCCATGATATAGATGAATTTTATGTCATTGGCTATAAAGGCGCTCGTGGCTATTTTTGGTTTTTCCCGCTTGGAGATGGAATGGCCTATGTTGGAGCAGGTGACATTGACAAAAAATATTATGGAATCTCTGAGTTTTTTAATCAAAATCCGCAAGCCAAAATAGTAAAGAAAATAGGACGTCCAATTCGGCTATCTCCGCCAAAAAGGATGCAGCCTTTTTCTTCTCAAAACATTATAGGAGTGGGGGAGTCAATTGGTTGTGTTTTTCCCTTGTTGGGCGAAGGTATCATCCCTTCTCTAATTTGTAGCGACATCTTCCTTAACAACATTGATACTGCCGCAGGGTTTGATTTTACAGCTTACCGAGACCAGGTGTTGAAAAGATTTGACTACTATGATGATGTTTACAGAATAGTCAGACTGAAAATGGATGGAAAACTTAGTACCGTTAAGCATTTTGGTTTGTTAATGAAGATGTATAGAAATATGAAGCGGGAGGAAATGAGATTTGGGTTTGAAATTAACTTTGGAAAAATGAGAAGGTTAGTAAACGCATTATGATAATCAGATTCATTGTTACCACGGATATTTAATCCGAAAATAGTATTTCAGATATTACTTTATCAACTAGAAGCTCGTATTGAGCGGAGAACAGAAGATTCAGTCACAATTTGAAATGTAAATATAGAATTTTTGATGATTCTCTTACCGGAATGTATTTTAGAGCTAGAGTCATAGAAAAATTATGAAAGTCTTGTTGGGAAAAGACTCGAATTGGGTAAGACGTCGATGGTTAGATTTTCGAAATGGTCACACCATATACCTAATATTCGCTATGACATTCGCCAATTTCGTTACTATTCAATATAAGCTTCTTATTGATAAGTTACCTTTTCTAAATCAATTCTTTGGAAATATTTTGGTATTCGCATTGGTTTTCATAGCCATTTACGTTCCACTCAGTATTATTTTAGGATATTGGCATAGAAAAAGTCAGTGGACTGTCGAGCAAGAAGCTCTTTTTCGAGAGAACAAGGTCGGTGCAGTCTTGTGGCTATACGTTATGGATCTTATTGAGGGTAAAGTAACCGAAGAAAACAAAAAGATGATGAGAGATGCTCTATTAAAAATAACTAAAGGAAGTACTAGCTTATATGATTTAAATAAGGTGATGAACGCAGAACCAACTGAGGCTAAAACAAGTGACAAACCAGGGAATTAGATCATGAAAGTTTGCAATAATATATCTCCAAGGGAACGATGTATCTATTCTTGCCAATAGATTGCATCTTTAAAGCCATCAACATCTGAGCATGCAAACCCATGATTGTTGCTCGGGTATGCAAAACATGCAAAAAACAATTAAAGGACAAATCTACAAAAAATTAAACATGTTTGGAGTGGTGTACCCGAAGTACAATTGGTATTGAAGTAAAAAAGTTTTTGATTCTTTCACATTTTATTCATGCTTTCAAGCACTCGCATTTAGCATTTTTGATATGCTCTTAAAATATTCTTTTCATAATTTTCCCACACCAAGTTTGAACGGGCAAATTCAAAAATTTTCATTCGCTTATCGTTGAGTTCATCCAGGTTCTCTTTGAAATATTTAAGTTGCGAAATCATCTCATTGTGATCTTCGAATGTAAGACAGTGATCTAGCAAATATTCTGTTATCGGTTTAAGCGAAGAAACACACATCACGAAGAGGCCGGAGTGAGCATATTCATAGGCCTTATTTGGACTAATGTACTGATGAAACCAATGTTTTTTCCAAGGTAGTAGTCCAATAGAATGCTGGGATAGCTCTTGAAACATTTGGTTACGCGAAAGAAAGCCACAGTAACTTACTTTGGTAGAAGTCGCAGATTCATCTTTCCACCCGATAATACTAAGTCGACCTATTTCGTTTGTGTTAAAGGACTCTATAAAACCGTCAAGATTTCTTTGCGGGAACTTTACTTTATTATTCCCATCTCCCCCTGCATATACAGACGACAACTCTGCATGTCTCATGGGGATGACAATATTCTCTACTTCTGAATGTAATGGGAAATTCGGTACTACAAAGATAGTATTTTGGCCCATATTGTCGATCATGCTCAACTCATCGGCAATTGCTTGGGACACTGTGATAGTGGGAAATGATGAGACCAACTCCTTTTCCCATTTTGACCAAACCTTGATTATTTTTTTATTAATAAATTTTCGTTTAAAACTTCTAACTTTATCCGCGAGATTATTTATTTTATTTTGTTCTTGTATTTCATCTAGGAGTCGTGAAGTCTTGGACCAATATTCATGATCATCATATACAAAGGGTATCCCTAATTCAGATACCATCTTAGCTGAAAAGATATTATGTGCATGGATAATGTCTGGACGTGCATCACGTATAACTTTTTCATATGTTTTTTTAACGGAGCGCCAATACAGTGGAATTCCATACCTGGCTTTTGAAGTCCAATTAATTTCATATATTTTTGTGAAAGTGTTTCCAACGTACTTTTCAGAGATTTTTGCACCGGCGAATGAAACGTCATGTCCTTGGCGAATCCCCGTAATTCCAGATTTTTCAACTCTCCAATCTGGCAGAGAATCATGCGAAATGTGAAGAATCTTCAAATATGCGGTAATATTTTGTTTGTATATATTTTTACATTTGCAATCAGTTTATTGTAAGACTAATATTCGTAGAACCTTATAATTAAACCTTGAATTGTGCATGTGCTATCCTAGGAGATAAGATCCCATGAGAATTCTTCACATATGGGATCAGGCTGGTGTCGCTTGCACTTTGGCAAAATATCAAACCATTGCAGGGAATGAATCAAAGGTAATAGTGTTAGCAGCAGTGGACAAATACGGCATATATGATTTCTACAAACGATATTGTATGAAAGTAGATGGTTTAAATTTTACAAAGACGTGTCTTTCAGAAGCTGAAAATGCTGACTTAATTCATGTGCATAGCAGGTCTGACATCTACTTAGAGGTGTATAGAAAATTCCGGCGTTCAAAGAAAATGATATTACACTACCACGGCACTGATGTTAGAGGCTATAAAGGAGATCAACTTAATGGCATGGATCCCGCAAGGAAAATCGTAGCTAAATCAAGAAGAACAATAATAAAAATTCGAAACAAAAGCCGTTTACTAAGGATAGGATACTGGCGATCCGCCAATACCGAAGCACAAAAAATTTCACGGACAACTCTGGTAGCTACAACAGACCTGTTGCCGCTTGTCAATCATGCTATTTACTTGCCTACACCTGTAGATACAGATCATTTCAAAGAAATTAACTCTTTAAAAAGGGAAAACAAAGCATTGATTTTCAATACAGAAATCACTAACACAGAACAAACTTTGAAATATTGTAAAAGTAACGATATTGATCTCGATGTAGAAGTGTACGATAGGACAAAAAATCCAATAATGTTCAAAGACATGCCGCTCTTGCTCAATAAATACGAAGTATACGTAGACATTAAATATGTGAATAACTCCATATTACAAAGTCTAAGCAAGACTGCATTAGAGTCGCTAGCATGTGGTTTACAGGTTTTAGATTATAATCTTAAATTCAGAAAATCTTTGCCAGAAGAACATTCACCTCCCAATATAAGTTCGATTCTGTCGAGACTATATTCCCGTCGATGTTAACGACAGGTCTCTCCAACTGAGTCCTTGTTAAGTAACTTTGCAGGTAGAAGGCGATCACTCAAGGATATTGCACATATTTATACGAACTATCTATTAAATCCCGTTTACCCTTAGAACCTCACATCATTTTTACTTTAAACACATTTATCATCACTCGACATGATTATTCAGACCTGGACAATATACTTGGGTAGGCGCTATTACTTTTTGTAATAATCCATCATGTTTCGAACAACAACTTCAGCAGCGTGGTTTCTTTTCACGTAATCCTGTCCCTCACGTGATAATCTCTCGCGTTCAGAGGTCTCTGCAACTAAAGTTACCAAGTCTTTTCTAAATGTCTCCTTCTTTGTTCTATAAATTGGAGGCTCATATTTTTCATAAAGTTCGTCTGAGACGTGAGTTATAACCGGTTTCCCTAGGGCCATTCCCTCTAACTCGAATTTTCCGAACCAACCGATATCAGGTATTATTTTACCAATAACTATGTCACAGGTATACAGTGTCCTTAAAGCGTCTGCATGCGGCTGGTCAAGTATTTGTACGGTCTCACAAATCTTATCTCTCTGTAGCGTCGAAAGCGCGTCAGAATAGAAATCAACACCCGAATAGTTTCTGTAAAAAGGATAGTGTGCGACCCTGGGAATTTTATTAATTATGATATTTGTTTTTTGCATCGTTGCATCGATTTCTTCTAAGTCAATAGGGCTGGGTGACCATTTACCGTTAGGGGCATATTTCAAGAGATCAGGCGTAGAAACCAAGCAAAAATCTTTTTCCAAACCGCCCCTAAGGTCGTTTCCATGATAATGTTTTATATATATTCTATTGTCCTTGCGCTTCTCCAATGCTTTTTTTAAGGAACCATAAGGATAATGGTAATGCCATAAATCATAATCCTTTATCTTTCTATAGAATTTCAATCTATCGAAAGGCGACCAGTAGTTTAGCTTATGACCCCCAAATTGCCTATAAATTGTATCGTTGAATACAAAGACGTCAGCAAGATGTCCATGTTTTCTTTGGTAATCGGCAAAAATTGATCCAATCCCGGCAATATTGTTTATTTGTGCGATTTTCATTGTTGTACGATATTAAATTCTTCACAATATTATTCTAGCATCTTTAAAAATAACAAGTGTCAGAACTTTGACAGAATACCCTTTTTTTAATAGTGGAATATTCATTATGATAGTTCCTAGTCAAACATTCAAAAATCAGGGTCAAGCACTAAACATGTAATTCAAGGTCCAGTTATGAACTTCTCACGTGTAGCATGAAAGATGGATTGCTTTGTGTCAAGCCCGAAGAGTCCCTTTTTCTTTATTGCTATTCTTTTGACTTCGATTATGGACGGGATCTCGTGATAAATTTTTTCGTATTTATGTAGAAAGTTGTGAGGAGCCAGTCGAATTATTTTTTCTTGATAGTAGTCGATATTAATTATATGCCTGTTTGATAGATCTACTAATTTTCCCATTACGTCTCTAATTGCCGAAGGTAAAATATGTAACAGTACTTCGGCAGATATAACTAAATCAAATTTCTCATCTAGTTCTAAAGACTTAATATCAGACACTGCGAAGGTAAGTTCGACGTCTTTCCCCTGTCTATTGCCGAATCCAGATCTAACGTATTTTTCTGCATTATGTATCTGGTCAGGCGATAAATCTACAGCTGTATATTTTTGGATATCAGGGTGTTCTGATAGGATTAGTTTCGTTACACGACCAAACCCACAACCTACCTCCAAAACACTTCTAAATCTCGGAGATAGATGTTTCAGATATTCTGAAAGCATTTGTTCTTGAAGTCTGAATACCTTATTATAATTAAAAGTGTCCTTATATGTTCTTCCTTGCTCAATCCAGTACTCTGTCGGATTATAAGACGTAATTAATCTTAAAACAGCAGTTTGATTTAAACCTTCATCCATAATGGTAAGAAATCCTACACTTCATTATTGACAAAAAAAGGTACAAACATGATTGTTTCCAATCTGATTTATTTCATTAGGTCAGCTTTATTTAAAGAAATGAAAACTCATAAATATTCTATTGGATTAACAAAGTATTCAAAGAATAGAACGTTTCTTAAAATAATGACAATTCATGACGTGTCTGAGCCTGGTAGTACTTTAGAAAAAGTAAAAATGAGCATATATTTGAGGTCTATTCTCTCAATGGAGCATCGGTCTACTGATCCTTATGTTCTAGGCATTTCCTTTTGTTCTCGCATGGGTATTGTTAGATATTGTTTGATGAATAAGGGATTCAAGAGTCAAATAATTGAAAATAATTTTCCATTGATCCGGTATCTGCAGATCTCTGCAAAGTAGTACATTAGTCCATTATTCTGTGGGATCCACGAACTAAGGTCACAAAAGCTCACCATCTTGTCAGGATGGTCTAGAAAATGAGTTGGTTCTGTTAAAAGTAGCTGACACGGTCAATCCTATCGAATGTGAAACCTATCGTGACCATATTATAATGCGATCCCATGTCGTAGAACTCGGATCATAATTTTTGGACATACCTTCACTCAAACCAGCATCTAGTAAGTAATGACAGGTTACTTTCAGGATAAGACTAGTTCAGGGTATAATCAAACCTGAGCCTAAGTAATTTATCAAAGGAGTATGTGGTGCCACAGCCAAGGTGTACGTAAGACATACCATATCAAAAAGTGTTTAAATTTGTGTTTCTAGATAGTTACTATGGGTACTTATAGCGTCATACTTACTTGTAGAAATTCGGAGAAACGCATACAACATGCCATAATGTCTTTGATTAATCAAGATACCAAGCCGGAATATATCATAGTTGTCGACGATGGATCAAAAGACAAAACTCCAGCCATGCTAAAAGAATTTCAATCTAAAAATGACAATCTTTATGTCATCACTAATCCAGATTTGGGTTACGACATTGGCAGGGTGGTTGCCAATTGGAACAAAGCACTTAGACTATCTAAGGAATTAGATCTTAAACCTACCGATTATCACATGATTAGTACTGATGACACTCAATATGAGAAAGACTATGCTGATACGATAATGAAGCATATGGACTTGGACTCATCGATTGCAATTGCATCGGGCAATTATGATAAAATTGATTATGCGATGCCCCACGGTGCCGGACGCTTCATAAGAAACTCTTTCTTTTTCTCATTTCATGGATATTATCCAGAAAAAATGGGTTATGAGTCAGTCCTATTGTATACAGCGTTCCAAAAACGTTTGAAGTTCAGAGTGATACCAGAAGCCCGTTTTCTTCACACACGAGAGCTAGGATCTGGTCATCATTTTTACGAATTTGGCGCCAGTATGCGAACTCTAGGATACCATCCTCTTTTTGCATTGGGCAGATTTGTTAAATATTTTTCTTCTGGAAAGCCAATTGGTAGGCTGGGAGCTATTCATATGCTTTATCATTACTTGTCATACAAGCCTAAACAAGAGGGATATGATAGTATGCATGATGCAGAGATTCGAAAAGAAATCAGGATGGCGCAAGCAAAGAGAATAAGACGCTATATAGGATTAAAGAGTCCTTGATCAAGTAAGGCGCATATATATTGAAATTAATTCATCATAATTTTGCTTATAGGAATTGCAGGCATTGATTTAATCCAATCACTGCCCTATAAACAAATTCAAAATCATGTATCAATGTTGCAAGTAGACGATAATTTATCCTACAATGAGCTTTTTGAACTAATTTCAAAAGTAACAAACATCTTGTACCATATTTCTAGACTCAATAAATGTAGCAATTTGCTAATGTATCTTACATCCAGAGTGTCATCAATTCGTTTCAAAGATCGATTATAAAACTCCTTTTTGACTAGCTTATCTTCGAATATCCGAGCTTTATCTAAGTTCGAAGTCACCATTTCTTTCGCCACCCTCATCCAGAGAGCCTTAAGATCCATTCCAAAGCCGATCTTTGCATCGGATACCCTATCAATGTCGTGATTGGCAATAATTTTTCTTAACGGAATTTTGCCTTTGTTAGCTACACGATCATACTTTAGTGAAGGAGGCATTTTGAATGACATATCTATGATAGACTTGTCAAGCAAAGGTGCAATTCCTATCAAATTAAAGTGATTAAAAAATTTTTTGTTTGTTGGAACGAAGTCGTACATAAGTTTACCATGATAGTCGGCCATGAATACTTGATCAAGTGGATCTAGATCGTTATCGAAATATGGTCTGAGTAGAGAATATATCGAATCCCAATCGAAATGCAATTTAACGCCGAATATTTCCTCCTGATCTGGAACCCAATCTCTCTCGTGACATTCAAGATAATGACACGTCCTGTCCTGCCAAGTTAAATTTACACTATAAGAGTCCAAAAATTTCTCGTACCTGAATATATATCCCCCGAATAGTTCATCCCCACCGTCTCCTGTGTACAAGACATTCGAAAAATGAGCTGATTTTTCAATAAAATAATATTGATAGATGTTCCACTTCGGTTCCTTGACTAAACTAATTAAGTAGGGTAACTCTCTTAGAGGATTCTCAACAATTACATTATGAAAATTGGATGAGTTATTTTCGGCTATTTTTTTTGCAGCGTGTGCCTCCGTCGATTCATCAAAACTAACAGTCACACAATTTATTTCAAGTTTGGGGAACTCATCACGTATTAACGACAAAATCACGTTGGAGTCGACCCCCGAGCTTAGCGCTACTGAAATACGCTCAGGCTTATATTTTGCTATAGTCCTTTTGACAACATTTCGAATATTTGCCTCAACGTCTCGTGATGTCGGGTATGGTTTTTTTCTATTCTTGACTACATCATTTCCTATGCTCTTAAGAGATAGAATGCCTCGTTGTGTGGGATCATATCGAAGCGTCATAATATTACAAATGTTGATCAATGGATTGTTCTTTTCATAACTCAAATAAAACATTTGAGTCAAAATTTTCGATTTACAAATCACGATAAATCACCTAGTAATTAATGAGCCAAATCTCCAAGATTTTTCAACTACGATTTAATTTACACGTCATGATATGTGCCAAGAATTGGTGTCCCAAAAATAATTTACCCGTCGGCTTCAATGATAATCATTATGATTTATGGTATTTCTGATTTTTACTGTTATAAAATTTTTTAACATGAATAATATAGTTAAGTAACTTTCCGATTAGGTATGATCCTACCCTGAACATATACTTAAAATTAACAATCATTTAAGGATGGATTCTGCGTGCGGATTCAGTCGATGTCGAAGATCAATAAAGAGGATAGAAATTACCTATTGGTACTGTTTGTAATTGCAATCATAATTAGATTGACTCCAGAACTTATCGCTTACCCGTATCCCATAGGATATGATGTCGTAAACTATTACATTCCCGTTACTACGAATTTCCAAAGTAATTGGAATATGGTTTCCGATCAGTTTCCGCTATATGTTTTGATGCTCCATGGGATAACCATTGTTACAAACTTAGATCCTCCAACTGTTGTACGCTTTGCCGCAATCCTGATTTTCGGATTTTTTTCAATTTCAGTTTACCAGTTATCTAAGAAAATACTACATCTGGATCGAGTCTATTGCCTTTTTTTGGCACTTTTTGTAATCTTCCAGATTAGTGTCCTACGAACAACTTGGGATCTTCATCGGGATATGTTATCACTCACCTCTATGTTGTTTGTTCTTTCTTTTGGTACAAGCAACAAACCTCTGTCCAAAAATGTTTTTGCCCTTCTAATGATCCTCTGTATCGTTTCAGTATTGACCGATCGAATGATTGGTTTACTTTTAACTACAAGTCTTTTGGTTTATGCAGCTATACAAAAAAATAGAAAGTACATGATACTTGCCACAGTAACATCTATTGTATTCATAACCGCCCTTTTGCAGGGTATTAGTGAAATTGGGTCAAACGTTCACATTTTGAATGGAGCTAACTTTGTAAATAATGTATACAAGCCATTGAACCTTCTCATCCTATTCGCAGTAACTAATATCTTGTTGATCCCTACAAGCATTATTGGTTTTCTCAATACCCGTCAAATTATCCTAAAGATCCCATTGCTGTTGTCTCTTTTTGGCTCATTATCTTGGTTGATATTCCCATCTAGTTCAGGTCTTCTGCCCGATAGATGGACTTTTATTTTCAGCATATTTCTTTCGATCTTTGCAGGTTACGGATTTGTTATCTTAACTAACAGACTAACAAATTCCCTTCTCAAATACAAACAGGTTATTGTTATCACGACGCTTATTCCTTTTATTGCAATTGGGATGCTATTTGCGGTCACTAGTAATGAAAGACCAATGAGTTTGTTTGCACCGTTTCATGACTATGTAGGACAGTTTGGACCCATGACCATGCAATACAATTCAGTTTCTATACCGGAATCGAAATCAATCGTATCTGCTATCGAGTGGATTAATCACAATACACCGATAGGATCGCACATAATAATTGATAAACGTTGGAGAGGATGGATTGAAGATGAACTGAAGGACAGAAAGTTCCAATTCTATGAACAGGAGATCAAATCTGGAATGCAGAACGGACAAATTTTCTTACTAAAACTTAACAATAGCACAGTTCCATATGGCAAGAATATTGAAATTCAGGGAATATACAATAATGACAATTTCTCATTGTACAAAATAAGTTTTAGTAAACCAACTAGCCTAATTAAGTATAGTTAAAACACCCCCTAGTCCTCCCGACTCTGGGTCGCTGGAAGTAAGACCACCCATTAGTCCTATAGATACAGACCTAGAACTTCCACGCTACAAATGCAATAAATGTGACTATCAAGACCCAAACCCTTCTGACGTAGCGGAGCATATGGACAAAATACACCACCATTAAGAGGACAGGACAGGGGGGTAAATTTTCTTCGAGCAAAAATGGCAACAACAACCCTAAAGTGGACCCGCGAATTTCAAAGGCAGTACTACTTAATTTCCCACAGACCGGTTGTTCAAATCAACCCCTCGCTATAATTTTCTACACTTGATGTTTCTCACATCTGCCCCATTTAGTATATTGGTTACATTTGTAATCATCGTGTCGATAATACTCATTACAGTCTTCACACTCGTGTAGATGACTCATTTTTATGTTATACTCAAAGTCCGTGCAACTAAGTTTTTGAGTTCAGTATCGTCAAGCAGTTTATCGATTATTCTCTTCTGTTCGACATCTGAAATCCCTGAATGTGATTTTATTGCGTCTATCATCCTCAATTCCGAGGAGTATGAGAATGCATTTGCGATTTTCAATTGCGCCTTATAGACCAGCAGTCCAAAAGATGTAAGGATGATTTGGCCCTTCTTTCGACTGATTAACCCCATGCTCAATAGTCTGGAACACCTAGAATAGTACTGTTTATGGGTTATGTCAAGTATTTGCATAAGATAATCTGAGTTAGTAACTTTATTGGATATAGCAGTAATTATATCAATAGAAAGTTGATCAGAAATCGTTTCTAGGACGTCTAACGGAGATGGTGAATTTGCTTTGCTCGTCATTAATTATCATCATTAGGTTCGTGTACAACATAGGATTTAACAAATGCAATACCAGCCAGTGCGTAGTGATAAATCGATGCTACGGACGATACTTCTCGATCAATTCAGTTAATTGTTCTATTGAGCAAGGCTTTTTGAAGATATCCTTTGCGCCCTTGCTTCTTAAATCTTTCATAACTTTTGGGTCTGACGAAGCAGTGAATATGACAATCTTCCTTGACTGAAGAAGACCGTCTTCCCGCAACGAGTCCATAACATCCATACCACTAAAAGCCGGCATCGCTATATCTAGGAGGATTAAATCGTATTGATTGTTTTTTATTGCTTCCAAACCTTCGAGGCCATTGTTAATTAACTCGTGTTCTATTCCATTTGCATCAAAATAGACCTGTAATACTTCTCTGATATCGTCGTTATCGTCGACTACAAGGACTCGAATGTTTATCCCCTCCTTTTCTGGAATGAAGGAATATAAATTAACCCTTCTATTTTAGAATATACAGTCTAAAAAAGAAAAAGTTTAGTACATTGAGGACGAATTACAGATATAGACCAAAGCAATGTCAATAATAAGGCGGATAAGAAAGATGAAGCGGAACATACGAGTATTCAAAGGAATCCCCGACAAGTAAATGACTACAGCAGATAGTCCCAAAAATGTGACTAAGAAGCGTCATGATTTCACAAAACCAGAAAGAGAGTATGTTAAGGGAATAGTCCATAATCTATCATTGCAGAGACTGACAGACCAGGAAATAGTCCAGTGGCTGCATGATGAAAAACAAATCGATTTAGACAGAAGTACAGTTTCTAAAATGAGCAATCAGATAGACAAACAAGCAGAGAGATGGTATATCGACCTTAGAAACTCTGCTTACAGATATCTAGCACAGTATAAACAAAGAATAGATTCCTTATTATCATATCAAAGGACACTACATGAAATTATCTCTAACACAAACAAGGATGAAGTAAAGATACGAGCCATTAGTGAACTCCACAGCATAGAGATGGACATACTTAGTCTATGGAAACAACTACCTGCTTCGAACATTGTCAATACAGTGGACAATACTGAAAATGAAAAGAAAGTACCCTGGGCAGTACAGATAGGAGGAACAGAAGCCGAAGGGGAAAACAAAATCCCTGAGGCTATCGCACATGATATACCGGGAATAGACGAACAACCTGTATTCGGGTTTGATTCGGAACCCTGGACCGTGGACAATAACAAAGACAAAGACAAAGAGATAGAGTCTAAGCCCGAGCCGAAGGCTGAAATATCAAGTCAATTAACGAGTACTATCGAAACAGAAACCGAAGAAGTAACAGATGAACCAGCAGCCGAAATTATACCTATACCAGAAATTCAGGAACAAGGACCAGACATTGTCGATATCGATATACTAGGCAGGTGGCCCAAACCCTTTGACGTTGAGCCCTGGATACAGTGCAAATTCAACAATTCAGATTGTAACAAGTGGTTTAAGACTAAAGAGATACGGAGTAAGCATATCACAAAGTATCATACTTAATTCATTAATTAAGTAATTAATTCATTCATTGATAGAAACTTTATTTATTTACCTCATGCTATTAAGGACAAATGAGCGGAGAAGTTTCATCAATAGTACCTGGGCAAGAAGCAGAACGGTCAAAGAGAGAACTAAAATTTAGTTATTCAACAGCAGCGTATGACAGTTTTGCCAAAGAAGGATTTGAAGCACCTGACTTGAACCATAGGCCCGATAAGTGGGAACAGAGGTTTCTTTCTGCAGTAGATCCAGGAAAAGGAAAGGTTAAGGTCCGTATCCCAAGAATGTTCAGAATTAGGGCTATTGACTACTCCACAGAAAAAAATGAAAGCAAACAATACTTGTATTATGAAACTGAGTGGACTGCCAAGCAATGGAACGGGAATGAACTAGGACCTATAGAGCATGTCGTTGGCAGGCATAAAGAACAGACGAAGAAGTTAGTCCTCGGGGACTTTGATCCCAAGACAGGTGTACAGAATTCTCAGTATGTTATGGGATTACCCAAGGTAGTTTATACAATTCCTTTCACAAAGAAGGCAGTCGACGATAGACTAAAGAATGAACATCTTTTTGGACCTGATAGCATTAACACCACCCAGTTATATCGATATGAAGAACAAGATTAACAACTCCTATGAAAGTGAATACGATAGGCAAGAACCTCGATTATTACTCTGTGCTTTTTGTACAAAAGAGTACAACATACCTAGTTGGATCTAAGGTGGACAAGAACTTAAATATTAAAATCCTTATAGAAAGGGTGTAGTCATTGGCTGGCTGTCGATGGGATCTTGTTCTCGCCTACCCCAATCCCAAACCGACATGACAACGGCAGCCAGTTAGTTTTGTTTTTTGGTAACTTGCATATGCAAAAATCATTGTAAACTATACCTAATTGGTATGTTTTTAGTAAATTAATTTAGTCATTTGGACAATACTAGGTTCGGCGTACAGAGAATACGATCTTGAGCAGCTGTTATCTGTTATCAGTAGTTGATGTTGGGATCTAGTGAGAATTTGTATCGATTTGGCATTTCAGTAACTATGTGATATAATTCTGTCTGAAAAAATTGTGCTAGGCTGGAGTGTACAGTCAGGTGTACTTCATTTCCATCTCCATGTACTTTTCTAATTCAACGAGATTATTGAATTCTGAAAAATCGAGCATAATGGGGCGACTATTCTTTGTCGATCCAGTCTCCTTCAACTTTGAAAAGATCTCCTTCATTGCGTATGCAGCTCCAAAAATACCAGATAGCGGAAATACAGCAATTCTGTATCCAATATCCTTGAGCACCTTTGCTGATAAGTTTGGAGTTATACCATCTTCGATCATATTCGCAACTAAAGGAGCATCAATCTTCTGCGCGATTTCCTTTAACTCCTCCTCAGATTGAGGTGCTTCAACGAATATCACGTCGGCACCTTCTTTATAGTAGTGCCGGCCCCTTTCAATTGCTTCATCTAGACCAAGAGGGGCACGGGCATCAGTTCTAGCTACGACTATAAAATTCTCGTTATCGCGTGCGTCTAGTGCCGCCCTTAATTTTGGTATGTATTCATCAATGCCAATGACCTCCTTTCCTTTCATGTGTCCACATCTCTTTGGCCAGACTTGATCTTCTAAAAATATTCCGGCTGCACCACATGCTTGTAAATCATTTACAAGTCTCCACACACTCAGTGGATTTCCATAACCCGTGTCGACATCTACAATAATTGGCAACTTGACCGAACGTATGATCCTCCTGGCATTATCAAGCGTTTCCCCCGCATTCAAGAAGCCAAAATCTGGCATCCCAAGCAAAGAGGCGGCCGAACCATAGCCGGTTTGAAACATCGCATCAAACCCCACCTTCTCAACAATTTTCGCGCCTAGTGAATCATAAACTCCGGGCAGGACAATAAAGCTGTTTTTGTCCTGAATTTTTTTTATGAGCGATTTAACATCAGTGTCTTTCATTTTGTATCAAATCAACAGAGATTTTAAATCTAATATTCTTAACGGCTTTCAAAATGAAAATAAATTTCAATTAATGATCTTTTAGTTGAATGATCTCATATGAACCGTCAGGTTGTTTTATTACCCGGATATTACAGTTCCTACATTCATACTGCTTTACTGGCGGGTCATGGCTTATGGATCCGTTTAACCAAACCATCATAGAACCGCACAAAGGACAGCCCATCGTCATAGTGAATATGAAGTTAATGTCATTTATAATCATTTCAATGTTGAATAACGTGGTCAGAAATCTAGAAACTGCGTTCCGTACACATTCTAAACACCAGGCCATCTCGGTTGATATACCATCTCCCCTATCTCGATAAACTTTCATGTACAACTTTGGATTTTCTCTGTTACATTTATCGCACTTCCCCTTGTATGCCATCGTCATATCCATAACATGAAAAAATTGATAAAAAATATTTAAGATTGGCCGCAGAAAAACTCAGAGTAACAGTATAAAAAATATGGTTTAGGTTCCCCCATTATTTCTGTGGTACTAGATCTATCGACTCTACTATTTTCAGCATGGTGTCGTGTCTCTGTTGTCGTGTCTACTAACCTGTATTTTCCATTTGGATTCTTCACATATGATTTTATCATATACTGTAATACATTGAATGTAAAACATATAAAGATATTAAATTAGTGTTATGCTTATAAAGTTGTTTTTGTTTACTCGTTCTGTGGGAGTTTCAACAGTCAAGGCCTTCAAATGCGATCGCTGTCAGTATGTATGGTGTCCTAGAAATAAGGATGAAAAACCCCTAACCTGTCCTAGATGCCGCAGTGCTTTTTGGGATACTCCACGAAGAAGAAAACAAAAATGAGCGCGAAAGATAAAGA
>JBBRRH010000007.1:0-59780 GCA_038201105.1 Nitrososphaera sp.
ACTGAATGACAAGAGTCATGCTCAAGTGCAAGAATGACAAATGTCATAGAGACTTTTATGCTGGTATTGAAACAACTGAAGGTCGTTTTCCAAAATTGGACCTGCTACCAGGCAGAGAGACATGTCCTCATTGTAACGAAACTCTAATCTATGATGTACCAGATTTCTTTCTTGAAAGAACTTAACTAGGACCTTCTTACGTACCTCTAGGAATAAGTCCCCGCAGGTGGCTTTGTTTGTTGTTGGGCTTCCAGTCCTGTAACCTGGATAGGTGATAGTAGACCTTTGTCAATTGCCCTCTGTCTTGATTCGGCCTTCATTTGTGCACTGAGATAGTCGGCATTCCAGAGATATGCAAATGGCTTTTGGAAGAGTTCCATTGTTTTGAAACAGTTAATATCTTTAACCAGTCTTGCTTCGCCGCCCAGTTCTTCCTTCAATACAAAGTTGATCTCATCGTTCTTGCGGTTGTTAAACAGTTCTTTCAGGTTCTTCTCGTTAAATTGTAGATCAAAAACAGTCTCGCTGCCTTCTGGTCCAGTAGTCTTGCTCACTATCATTTCTTCTTCCTCATCCCACCCTCGCTTATGTCCGAATGTGCGTGTCCATACTTCAGGTTTAGGACAATAGAAAGTAACAATATCACCCAGGGAATCATACCCACTAATACTTCCTTTTGTGTATAGAACTTCCTTGCCTTCCTTAGTCTTCAATCTAATGATATCAGTTATTACATGTTATTTTCCAGTACCCTTAATCGGCACTCCTGTTTGGTCCTTTGCTGGATTGAAGTTCTTGCCAGTTTTATCTAATATCTTTCCCATGAAAATTTTGTATGCCTGCTCCTTAGCCGGATCAAATGATTGATAAGGCCATGATTCCGTAACTTTCTTATTCCTTGTCCTTAGACCTCCTTTCATCCTCCAGCCTGTTAATTTCTCCTTTTCGAAAACGTCAGCCTCTTTTTTGAATGTGGGTAAAAATCATAATACTTTGTATGTATCTTGGTTGTCGCAGTAGTAAACGTCTCATACTATTACTATGGTTTCTTAAATAAACTATTTCGTCTTATTTACGCAATCAATGCATACCCAGACTTGACGCGCCTGGAATAATGATTCTAGTAATGGTTTCGTTGGATGATAAGGAATATACTGCGGAAACATCAATTCCTGTTCGGCTCCACTACCTAGAAGGTCTTTAGTAAATCTGGGCTTGCCTGCATGACAATAATGACACGAAAGTTCATGCCGGCTTCTTTCATTTTTATAATAAAGTTGATGACCTGATTCTCAATCTGTTTGCTGTCTTTAACGGACAAGAGATCGTTTACGGTTTTATAATTCAGGGTTTGAACATACTTTCTTAGATAGATGACATAGGCGTTTTTGGTTGCTTCAGATTTTATCGAACTAAAAAAAAGTCTGTGGGTCATTCTCGTAGTAATTCCACGCTTAATGATAACAATAATGAGTAAACAAAGATAGCATATGTTTAGTAAATTACGAGTTTTACAAGGTGCCGATAGCCTGAATCAGGTTACAGTTTGTGCGTTCCAATCTAATAAGGTCTAGATGCCATTGACGCATCTGGACTAGTTAGCAACACCTGTTCTTTTGAATGAATTCTTAATTTCTTGATATACAAGTTTAGCTGAACCTTTTCCTCTAGGCGCAAAACATAAAGTCTAAAATATTTTCTATCCATTTGGCACAATGTGAATCATAAACGCAAAGATCGGGTGTAATATTCATAATGCAATTTTTTGCAAGTTGAGGTGGCGGCATGATTTTTTATATTTCATGTGTCGGAAAGGTCATATAGCACAATGTTACATTAATGAACTTCAATGAGCGATGTGCCAGAAGCAAAATATTTAGTGACGGTGAAAAATGTTGAGAAAGCCATAAAGTTGGATGAGATTGCGAAGGCAGAATTACATAGTGTGGGAATGATGGATGATAAGGGGAAACTTAAGCTAAAAGGAGTAAGTCCCAAAATGTTAAAGCGAATGAAACTTGAGGCAGTCGATTGTCCAGTCCTATCAAAAGAGGTTGGATTCGTACAGTGTTATGTGTGTAGTAACTTTCACAGCAGAATAAGTGGCAAAGTCTACTGTAAAGGCGAACCACTCCAGTTAGGACAAGCTTCATAAAACAACCAAATTAAGTTAGTCCAGTTTGAAGAAGGAAATAGGCATAACTGCTTCCCGAGATTCAGATTTTAGCGAGTGGTATCTCCAGTCGGTGATCAAGGCAGGTTTAGCAGATTATGCACCTGCTAAAGGATTCATAGTACTCAGACCTTATGGTTATGAAATTTGGGAAATAATCAAAGGGATTTTAGACGAAAAACTAAAGAATCTTGGACATCAAAACGGTTTTCTACCTACATTAATACCTGAAAGTCTTTTGTCCAAGGAACAAGATCATTTCGCTGGCTTCATGCCAGAAGTATTTTGGGTTACCAAAGCAGGTGACAATGATCTTGCCGAGAAGTTAGCAATCCGACCTACTTCGGAGACTTTAGCTTACTCTATGTTTGCTAAATGGATTTCAAGTCATAGGGATCTTCCTCTGAAACTAAATTTCTGGAATAGTGCTCTGCGGGCTGAAATTAAATCTACTAAACCGTTTATCAGAAATTCAGAATTTTTATGGCAAGAAGGTCATACAGCCCACACTACTGAGGAAGAAGCTGACATTGAGGTCAGAATGATACTTGATGTTTACAAGGACGTTGTGGAAAACTACCTCAGTATACCAACTATATCCGGTTATAAATCTGAAAAAGAAAAATTCGTGGGCGCAAAATACACAACTTGCCTGGAATCATTGATGACAGACGGAAAATCATTGCAAATGGCCACTTCACATCAACTAGGTCAAAATTTTGCTAAGCCGTTCGAGATCAAATACCTGGGAAAAGACATGATAGAGCATTTTGTGTGGCAAACATCATGGGGCATCTCTTGGAGATTGATTGGAGCAATAATAATGACTCACGGTGATGACAAAGGGCTCATAATACCTCCGCGTATTGCCCCTATTCAGGTGGTAATAGTACCGATTTACAAAGATATTAACAAAGAATTGGTGGTGTCAGCTGCACGTCGTCTAAAAGATATTTTAGGTCTAGACGGGATACGAGCACATTTGGATGACAGAGATGAATATACATCAGGTTGGAAATTTAATTATTGGGAAACAAAGGGAGTACCATTGCGTATAAACTTGGGTCCTAGAGATGTCGAAAACAATCAAATAGAATTGGTCAGGAGAGACACTAAACAAAAGGATATTGTAGCAAATGCAGATGCAATTGCAGAAGTCAAATCGTTGCTCGCCAAAATACAAATCAACCTTTTTGATCAGGCCGTTAAAAGATTGGATGAAAAGACGAACGTTACCTCAGATTTGAATGGGGCCAAAATATTACTAGAAACTAAAACAGGTTTCATTTCCACATTTTGGTGTGGAAATCGTACATGTGAAGAAAAAATAAAAGATGAAACGTCTGCAGATATCAGGCTGATTCCATTTGAAGGACAAGATAAACTTGATGGCAAATTATGTATTTCCTGTGGATTGAGTGCAAAATCACATGTCATTCTAGGTAGGGCGTATTAACAAGTAGATATATGGGAGCAAGGCTAAATCAGACTAGCAGTTGACTTCTATAGAGGATCTGTTTGCGTTCTACGATGATTTTGGATATTTCGGGATACTCTTAATAAGTTTCATAGGGAGCATAATAGTTTTCGTACCAGTACCATATTTTCCTATATTAATAACGGCTGCATTTAATAAGAATCTAGATCCTCATTTAATCTCTCTTTTCAGTGCTATAGGAGCTGTTTCTGCGAAGCTCATTATATTTTACGCGAGCTATTACGGTAGAAATATTCTGAGTTCTCGAGTGAGGAGTAAAATGCTGCCCTTGCAAAGATTGTTAAGTAAATATGGCTGGGGTGGGGCATTTGTTGCTGCGCTTACACCTATACCTGACGACCTAGTGTACATTCCACTTGGTTTAGCTAAGTATAGTCCGTGGAAGTTTGCCACCGCGACATTTGCGGGAAAATTTATTTTTAATGAAGTCCTTGTTTTGGGAGCAGTATACTTTGGTAAACCATTTGTGGATAAATTAATTTCAGACACTAGTACGCCGTTCACATTAATCGTCGGCGCGGCAGTAAGCATTATCGCTCTAGGAATAATAATATACTTATCATACAAAATAGATTGGGCCAAAGTTATAGGCCGTTGGTTTCCATGGACAGTTGATAAATCAGACGGAAATAGTGAGTAGTATGTTCACTTTTGCATATCGTGGTACATCGCCTAAGAATATCCATAATTCTTTTATTCTATCCGATGGAGTATGAAAAAATTCCCAGCCACATGAAAATCACATGTCGCATATTCCGGGCCGCATACACGTAGTACAAATATTCGACCTTATGTAAATGCACCATCGTTTGGTAGACTGATAATTGTACTAATCATCAGTAATTCGTCCCATAGGATATTCAAGCCCACTTAGATTTGTCTGTATACGTCAAACTGATCATTATTCTTAAGAGTTGATCATTTATTCCCGATTTTGGTTGATCGCAGGTGACAGTAAAATAGAGTTAGAGATTGGCCCGTCAACGCCAAGACAACTGCTATGGATATGCCAACAATTCCAAATTGGTTTCCAAGATATAGCATTAAAATTATTTGCAAAGTTTGGTAGACGGCAGATCCAATCACAACATAAATCGTTTTGTGCAGAGAGAGAAATCGTGAATTAAGAGTGCCAATAACCATCATTGGGATTATGCCAATGCCCAGTATTTTCATGGAATTAAGAGATCCGATATAGTTTGGAAAAAAAGTGTGGATGATGTAGGGACTAAGAACAAATAATAATGCAGTCAACACTACGGATAGGCCAATCCCATACAGTCTTAATTTATTCTTCTTTTTACCGCTTGCTTCCTCAGGTATAAGATATTGATAAAAACTAACGGGTATCATGCTGAAGAACATTAGGAATTGAAAACCTAATTGATAGTACCCAAGAGTGGCATAACCAAATATCGGGGCAATTAGGAGCTTATCGAAGTATAACAAGAAGGCATTTGATAAATTGTAAGAGTAAAGGTGCAGGGATGTCCCGAAATTATCTCTAATTTCTTCAAACCTTTTACTGAACAATCTTATCGTTTTTAAATAGACGCGGCTGAAGGCAAAAAATGAAATTACAAACCCCAGAAGGATTCCAAAAACGCCAAGATAATAATATAGGACCAAAGACAATACAAGCTGGGAGCCTCTTGCACCTATAACGTTTAACGCATAGTTACGATACATCTTCCTCCCCAGAAGCTCGTATGATGCCATCATCCAAAATGCCATTCCGATTACAAAGAAGCCCAGTATCCAATCAAATAGTGAAACTACTATTGCACAGAGGGTTGCAGAAATTAAAATGATTTGATTCGCTTGGACATTTACACCAGCGTTCCCCTTAGGGAGAAGGGTAGTGACAGTGGTATTGAGCCCTAGTAATGAGATGCTTGCGGCAAGTGAACCAATTGCAACAGTGTAATTTACATGTCCATAATCATTTACACTTTGGAGGGACGCCAACAAAAGCCAAAATATTCCAGTAAGGGCTGCGCCAAAAATGTTACCGGCACTGATATAAATTAAACCCTCATGATGTCTAAGTAATTTAATATAAATTTCCCCTCCTCAAAACAATCACCTATTAAAGGAATCATTCCTTTCCACAATATCACTGCATACTCATCAATAAATTCCGTAGAGTTCTGCGCTTCCAAAAAACAACGATCCACCTACCTAATTTTACTTTCTGTATAACTCGCGATCATGTTGTACCATGATCTAGTATCACTTTTTAATTTAAAGCAACTTATTTTGGAGAGGAACTTTTCTAACATCCTTCTCTCTTCTGACAATAGAGCAATCGCGGATTGTCCATTTATGGATATGTGCTCTATAAGATCTTTGTATGGGGGAAACAGAAAGGCATCGTCGCTGTTTTCCAGTGCAGTAGAAAGAGCAGATTCAGTGTCCAGAATTATACATTCGTTGCCTTTGCGCTCTAGGAAGTAGAGTGATTCTACTTTTGTAGATTTTTGTATGTTCACGGAATTGAGTATCTTCTGAACATTGAATTTAGGTGGCTTGACTATTATTTGTCCAATAGCATTAAGCGTAAAGATAGGAACATTGTATTCTGCTAAACGGTGCATAAAGCTCCTGCCCCCTTTGGAATGAACCAGACTCCTTATCCTCATTCCTCTTGTATTGCTATAGCCATCAGACACATCCACGGCCGTCTGAAAAGTATGAGCGCTTATAGTCATTGGTTTTGGAAAACATAGGGCTTCATTCGGTAAACGAATGATTGTCATGTCGTCAGACAGAAATGCAAAACCATTCTTGATGCATTTTAGAACAGTTGTAGTTTTTCCTGTATCTGGTGGTGCTGAAATAAGTATTCCATGTCCTCCTAAGTCAACACATGCAGAGTGCAAAAGTACGTGATTTCGGGAGATCATCATGAACCTAAGTATCGGTTCTACGAGATTGACATATAGAACGTGTTTTGATCTTGATATAATCTTGTTAACTGTGATTATAATCTCGGCGGAGAACTCGATACTGAATTTGGCACCCAACGAGCCCAAATGTTCGCTGTAGGTAATATATGATGGATCCCATGGTTTCGGTTTGGTAATGCTTCTTGAGAGTGAAATACCACCTGGAATTCTTGAAGATACCTTTACAGATAAATCAGGAGTGTCAAAACTTTCAGTAGCAAAATATTCGAGTTCATATAGAACAACTTCTGACTGGATTTTTACAATATCGTGGACGTTATAGTAATACAATCAAATCAAGTCCAATCATATTAAATTTAAACCATCTCTTAAACTGATATCTAAGATTATTTTGACTAATTTTAGATTAAAACTAATTTGAGGGCAAAGGTGCGAACTATTGAATAAAACTGACTGGCTGCCGGACACATGCCATGTCTGTCTGGGATAGACGGACGACAGCCAGTAATTGAATAAACATCCGTTATACGGTGTAATATCTATTAAGCTTAACCAATCCAGCTAGGGATATTGTACTGTCTTTTACAAAAACCACAGAGTAATAACCTGGGTTCCTGCTTATCCTGTTCACTTTCATAACTATCATCAATCTCCTTCATAACCTCAATCCTGTTTTGAAAGTCATTAGGTAGTCCTTCTATTGCATCATCGCATAGATCGCAGTTGTAGGATTTGATGGAAATGTCTCTTCTACCCAGGTCTAGAGATAGTAGAGTGGAAAGATAATCATAAAACTGGTGTTCTTTCATAGACTTTCCTTATACAATTCTGACAGTATCTTTCCATTCGGGTAGCACCTTCTAGATGATAAATGACTTCGTGTGTTGGAATGCCTCTACATACTACGCATAAAGAACCTTCTGTTAACTTCTTTAGAGTTCTCTGTTTTGCTTCGTCATTAATATTCTTGGAAGATGCAATCTTTTGAAGTACTTCCATCTTATCTTTAGGAATGTTGAGTTCTCTAACGGTAGCATTGTCCCTAATTCTTAGCACTAGGTATTAGAGTTACCCCTATGATTTAAGTACTCTCGCATGTATCATATACAAGGTAAGAAATAAAATGACAAATGAAGTTAGAGAATTGTTTGATTTCATAAGCACTAATGGTATGTCAGTTTTGTGGGACTATGATTATGGTGGAAGTAGGGCTGCATCATCAACTACTGTAGAAGCGTTACCAGAAGTAAGAGTTACTGAATTAGTAAATGGCGTACTGGTAAGCAAGCAAGTACAAAAAGGACCTGAAGTAATAGACCTACAAGAGTATGCAAAAAGCAAGGCTGCTTCTTCAGTACAAAGAGTAAACGAAGTAAGAGAGATCTTTGAGTTCTTGAATGGAAAGTTCTAGTTAGTTAGTTAGTCTTTGTTAGTAATTTAGTAGAAATACTAAATTGGGATAAGTCAGTCTTCCAGCACTTGTTACAGATCCTTTCATCTGTCTCTTCCTTAAAGCCAGTCTCATCAACCACTATATCAAGCACCAATGCTCTTCCATCAAGTTTGCCATACCTGTCGAGTCTTGGAGGTTCGTTAAAGATTTCGCCACATACAAAGCAATGAGTATAACAGGATTCTAGAAGCCAGTCGACACGGCTGTCTATCTTGTTCATCTTTCTTATTCAAATCTAAGATGGTTTGAATTCTAGATTCTTGGCAGTCTTTGTACTAGCAATAGGCTTTGGTCTGTTAAACAAATCATCTACTGGCCAGTACTGGAAGTCATGCAGTTTATCCCATGGCCACAAAAACATTTGGTAACTGAACTGGTTTCTAGTCGAAGGTGATAAGATGTCTGAGGGACCTTCCTCATTACCAAACTTGACTATGAAACGGATGTTCGTCTTATCGCTATGTGCACTATTTGCTATAATCTCATCTACATTTTTTTGAGAAAACGGGATATAGTATGCCTCTCTAGTACCTCCAAAGACATTGTCTATGTGCTCACCTGTGTGCTCGTCTAGTTTAGGCCTCGTCAAGACTTCAGTATATTTGCCTTCGATATGTCCGCTTATCGGATTAAAAATAGGAACTCCCAACCAGTTAACGCCCGTCCAGGTTTCTTCAAAATATATGAATTCCTTCCTGTTAAGTTTTGGCGTAGTCCAGTCAGGGGCCTTCACTCTAACCATTGTAGTTACTGTTCTTTCAATCGGACCCTTTCTAATATCGCATTTATTGATAAATCTCAATAACCTATCTCTGGGAGCAGTTATGTTATTAGGTATATTATCTGCAAATCCAGTATCAATGTAAGACTGATATGATCTATCATTATATTCAATCTTGGGTTCAGGCTTCTTTTCAATTACTGGTTTGTTAGTTGATAGTATTTCCATCGATGCTATTACACATGAGATTAAATAAAAACATTTAATCAAATACTTAATTATTTATTTAATCTAGGCAAGATAAGATAAGATAGATTAGACATGGGCATAATGCGAAGGAATAGCAATGGATATTCTAGTGTTGGTACTGTATTTACTGGTTCTGGAACCAAAGATAAACATAGCGTATCTTACTGTGAGAATTGCTTAAAAATCGGAGTCAATTCACCGCTAAAGCATAGGATATACTTGGACGAAAGTGGCAAGGTAAATCCTAATCCTCCGCCAGATACAAAGAACTGGAAACAATGCTGGACATGCGGTGATATAGTTGGTGTCTATGCAGCAAAGGAAGAGGCTGATATCATGACCTTAACAGAACCTGGAGATAATCCTTTCAAGTTTGGAAATAGTACCGTTAAAAGTGGAGAATCTAGAAAGTTTGATAGAACTGGCAAGACACAAAGAAAGAGGCAATTCAAACAGGACTTGTCTCAGTATAAAGAAGAGGACATCAAAGAGGCATTAAGGAAGGGTTCAAAGTTAGTAAACTATGTGGAGAGACAGGACTAATATTTGATATTAGTATTGTGCTAATGATTAACTAATTACTCTAATAATTGCACTCAACTGCGCTGCATTGGGCTCCCTGAAGTGATAAAACTTTTCCTCCCTTGTCTGATTCTATAGTTCCGTTGACATTGTATACGAACTCGTTAGCATCATCAGTCTTTCCAACACCAAAAGTTCCCACAACAGTTTCGGTTTTTATACCATTTTGTTCACGTGCTTCTATAGGGTGAAACGTAGAGGCGAACTTGTTAATTTTCGTAACGTCTCCTGTATTTACCTTCATGGTGCCGTCTAAGGTAATGTCGTTTGAACTTGGTTGGTACGCCAATTTAGTATCTTTAAATTGGAACTTGCAATTTTGGTCGGGACATATTCGACTATTATTACTCACAACGAAGTTTTGGTCTTTTAAATTGTAAATCGCAAAATCAAGACTTTCAAATGGGCGGTATGCTTTTCCAAATTTCATTTTGATTGCAACCTCGTCGGGCTTATCGACTCCTGTATTGGTAGCCGATTCATTCAGAGATGGAACTTTAAGTAATATCGAAGATTTCGAATTTTGAACGCCTGTATTAACGCTGGGATTAGCAGAAGGTGGCGGCAAACCATCGACACAAAGACCTGTGTTAGGGTCAGGAAGGGTACCATCTCCACAAGGTTGCTCATCACCTGAAGAAGCATTCACACTATTATTACTATTCACACACAAGCCCCCAAGGAGCAAAACATTAATCAACAAAACTACCGATATTCGGACACACATATGACGGTCTATACAGATTCGTACTAATAAGCAAGCCCTAATAATTACCCGAATAAGAATTCGGCATAGTATACTATACCTTAATTCATTTTGTACATTTTGCAAGCCAGTCTTAAAGCATCTAACGAATCATTGTAACTAGACTGTTCTTTATCTAATGAATATTCTCGAGCGTAGGCAGTTCTTAGACTAATTATTAGTTTATCATGTTCTTTAGGAATGGCTAGATATTCCTTGTTTATCAACATGTGTAAGTGGGATAACATATTCTTGTGATCTGTTGCAAAGTTTACTGGCAATACCTTCCACACTTCGGGATTAGGACCTTCTTTGCTTTTGTTAGTCTCCCATGTTAAGGATTCAGAGAAAGCAACTTTCATTAGATTGACAAATGCACGATTTGCTCCATCAATCCAGAACCATGCGTTCCAGTGCTTTCGATAAAGATTGAAGCATAGATCTACAATGGTTTGAGGATTAGCGTGTTCAAACTCTTCCGAATACAAGACTCGAATCTTCTTTTCCTCTTTCAAGAATTCGGTTAATACAACAGCAGTTCTTGAACTACCAAAGCCAGCATCAACACCTACCGAATGAAGTGTATAATCATTCGTTGGTACATTTTTGAACTGTTCACCTAACTCTATGACTCTGTCAATTTGAGAAGGATTGAATACATTTCCAATACTGCCAGCATACTTTAAGTTGTATTCTCTCTCCCAGCTCGGTGAAGCTCTCTGTGCTGCTATTTCTTCAGGTGTATAGATCTTGCCAAGTCCTACAGTCCAGTCCATTCTTAGTCTGTGATAGATACAGGTCTCATCAGGTTCCTTTTCGATAGTCTCCATTAGTGAACCTGGAGCTCCTGGCGTTGAGCAGAGGACTATGAAGGGGTTAGACTTGGCGATATACCTTTCAGCTACATGTCTTACCTCTGGTTGGTCTGATATACGGAACATATCACTTTCGTCTAATAGAATGAATTTAGGATTGGATAATGATCGAAAGCTATCTATGTGATTAGAAGGATATGCCTGAATATGACAACCGTTTAGGTTAAGGACTGTCTCTTTATCTTCAAATATTATTCCCAGTCTTGAAAAAATCTTCTTTAGTCTTCTCATAAGGCCTACTGCCAGGTCTATGTTGGGCCCTGTTACAATGACTACCTGACTATCTTTAAAATCGTCGTCTCTGGTACATAGCCAAGCTATTAGTCTTAGCATAAGCTCCGATATACCAAGACCTGTTGCTTTTAGGATCCATAGGTGTTTATCCTTAAAATTGTTCTTGAAGTCTGCCTCATTTTTTGATGCGAATAAAATATCGTAAAGAGTCTTTTCATAATCAAATAATGGAAATTCTTTCTTACCCTTTGTCGGTCTTCCAACTATGTCATTGAAGCAGCATAGTCCTTTAGTCTGCAAGAATTGTTCTTGATGCTCTTGATCATCCCATATCCAGAATGGTTTATCCTTTAATTTGAAAAGTAACTTTTCAGTATTCGAAGTAGTGAAGCCTTGTTGTTTGCTAAGTAACTGTGCTAATTCTTTGAATGTCATTATCTTTATCTATCTTCTCTAATTCGTTATGCTTCCTCTCTACGTACCTGAGTGCATCAGATACTACGGCCCCATTAGTCATTAACTCCATCTTGTACTTGTAGCAGTCATTGACTAATGCTAGTGCTTGCAACCTTGTCCTATTCTCTTCTGTAGTTAAGATCCTGCCATTGTCTTCATTACCGTTAGCGTTAGCATTGTAACCGTTAGCAATCTCAAATGATATTCTAAGTACCTCGTTAAGACCTTTCATACAGGTGTTAAACTCCATAGGTAGTCTTTCTTCAAGGTGTTCTTTCATAGATTCCTTGGCACGCTGCCTAAGGAATTTCATATCGGTTGAAATTGTACTTTCAACTATCTGCAGTTCATTAGCTATTCTAGTCTGTGTATAGCCTTTGATAAGTAGATCTTCGACCTTATTCCTACGCCATAGTATCGCCTGTCTCTTAATAGTCTGACGTTTCTTGATCATCTATTGTATAGTTATACATGGGTGTAAGTTTTATATTTTAATAATAAATTTAGCTATGCTTCAGAAAATACACGCACTAGCACGCGCTTGATGATATATCTTGCAAACCAACAATTAGTTTATGGAAGATGACCTTGTTGAAAGCAGAGAAAGGCCCTATCACTGGTTAAAGTGATTGTAACTTATCTTCTGCTTTTGTGATTAGATGAATATCCTCTGTCAGTTCTTTACGCTTATCTAAGATACGCTTCTTCAAAACCTTCTTGTAATGATATGAATACTGGTCAATCTTGCCTTTTATCAGGTTCTCCAGAAAGTCACGTTCAGCCTTGCTCAGCAACACACGCATGTAAAAGGTAGACAGTTAATAGTATATAACTGTTAACTGTTATTAGTTAACTTTATTACCTAGTTGTAACTGAATATAGTTACAAATGAGTCAATCATATACGAAGGCTTGCATGTTTTGCAAGCAAGAGATAGTAATGAGTGACAAAGCGTCAGGGAACTGGCTACCGTATAACCTAGACGGTAAGGCCCATGATTGCAAGTCACAGAAAGAAACAGGAACCAAAAAGGTAGAGACCACTTCTAAGCCGTTGACTGTAGAAGAACGGTTAGCCAGGCTGGAAGCATTCTTCTTTAAGGGAGAACAGAGGAAATGACCAAGGAAAAAAAGGTAGTAAGATATCGACAGTCTACGTTTACTTTCTGTGGAAAAAAAACAACTAATCGTTACAAGCATACTTTATTGGCGACTATTACAGGTGCAGAAGCGAGGGCGCTACTTGAACATCATAGACGAGACAGGGAGTTATTCTGGCATCCGGTATCTGACAGTAAATTAGAAATCTATGACGACGAACTGCTTCCAGATAAGCCTAAGAGGAAGAAGGCTAAAACCTCTTAATTTTTAGTTCTGACAGTCTGTTTGTTGCCGTCTGATAGTGAAGCTCATCAATCTCAATGCCGATAAATCGTCGCTTAAGCTCAAGTGCTGCCTGCCCTGTGGTTCCTGAACCCATGAAGGGATCCAGGACTATCTGATTTTCTACCGTTAGCCCTTTAATGACATGTTCGGCTTCGACAGTAGATTGTTCCCACTCGTGCATGTCTTTCCTCGGTGGTTTTGATTCTACAAAGTCCTCCATCCAGCCCGGTGTCATAGTCCTTCCATTATTTCCCTTAATGAACCAGATAAGCGGCTTCCATGCCACATTGATAAGAGTACCAAATCCCCGCATTTTAGATTGATGTCCCGTATGCTTAACGCAGAATTGCCACCTGAATTTTAGCCCACTTTTTTCTATGACATTTCCTTTTAGCAGTAAGTCATATTGTCCCGCAAAAAGGACCAGACTCCCTCCCTCCTTTAATACCCTGTTTGCAAGTAGTCCGAGCTTTTCGAACAATGGTAGATCTTCGTTCCTATATGGTGGATCTGTCAGAATTAAGTCAATAGAGTTATCTGGGATATCTTTTCCTAAATCTTCAAAATCACCATGAAGGATTCTACAACCCTCCGGCAGCTCTATTTTTTGAGGTTCTTTAGTTAACTCTGCCTTTCTTTCTTCTATCTGGATCTTGTTGTATTCCTTTGAAATACTTGACCTGCCAGCCCTGAGCCTTTTCTTAACTTCTTCAGTTCCTTTCTCAATTATTTTTTTAGCTCGTTTGTAGATCGTGTTTGATATTCCAGCTTGATTAGATACAATTTCTGAGGATCTACCTTGTGCCTTATCCTTATCCTTATCGTCGGGTTCATTTGGTCCCAACGACAGTTTTACATTTTTTAGATTTGAAAGCTGTCTTATTCTGGCTTCTTCGCTGTAGATTCCTTCCAATCCTAAAGCTAATTCTGCTTTTTGAAAATCGGTCAGGTGTCTCCTTTTCAGGTTTATTTCATAGACAAATCTTTTTTCTTCTGATTTAGAATTGAATGCTTTTACCTCTATTTTCGGCTCAAGCTTTAGCTCATTGCAAGCTCTGTATCTATGATGTCCGTCCAATATGACATTTTCCTGGTTTACTATGATAGCTACAATATTGCCATTGCTTTCCCTGATAGAATCTTTCAAAGATTGGTATTCGTATTGAGAAAGAGGATGTACAAGCTTTGCGTATTCAGGATTGATATTGATATTCATCTTTCTTCGGGATCCGGTTGGGTAGGTTGGGTAGGTTGGGTAGGATCCTGGGACTCTCCAAGAGTGTCTTTTGTGCTTAATTTCCTTTTCCTTTTACTCGACTTTGTGAGGAGTTTGTCAAGGCCTACCTTCTGGATATCCTCCCCATCCTCCCCATCCTCCCCTTTTTCTTTAACTTTGATTCGAAGTGATAAATTGTAAAAATTCTTGAGCTGCCCGAGCTTGTTTTTATCAAAGATTAATTCACTCGAAGATCCGTGGTGTCGGGGTGCTTTAGCTCCCAGCACACCTTTACAAATTTCTGTTATTTGTTTACGTGATATCTCGCCATAATCCGCACTTAGATATGACAGTGGTTTATGAGTAATCAAACTACCTTGACAAATATTTGGATCGGTAACATGATCCCAAATTGCCTTAGTTTCTAACTGATATTTTCCTTCATTCTTTATCTTATCAACAACTCTATCGTAAACGTATGCGTGTAGGGAATTGGCATTAGCGGCTCTCTTCTGGTTAATATACTCGCTAATCACCGGAAATAATTCTTTCATAGTTTGTGTGTCATGGAATACTCTGAGTATCGGCTTGAATAGCTGACTTTCTCTATTGATTATGTTCAAAGAAATATCAGGAATTTTTTCATTAAAATGGATAATCCGGTACATTAGCAGAAGGTTTCTTGTTTGTTCGAGCTCCTGTAGTAGCTCTGCAAATTTCGTGGTATTTGCGGGATTTTCAACTTCTAAAATATCGTATTCAGGGAATCCGTATGTGCATTGCAAGTCGATTATTCTCTGAAGGAATCCTCGAGCCATTACAGAATCGGGAAGTCTTTCTGCAGCAAACGCTTTCCAACAAAATGTAAAAAACTTTAGCTGTATTCTACCACCGTCGTTATCTATCCTTAATACATATCTCCCGGTTGTGTAGCCGAGCTTGTAAATCCGCATTTTGTCAAAGTTTAGGTCGAGGTTATCTGCTTCGTCTTCGCAAATAGTGGCCATACCTTCCTCACGTGACCCTAGCAGTTGGTAAATATTGGCAGGAGTTATATCACTACTTGTCCAATTTCTATACGCTAGAAACCTGAATAGTTCAAGACGATTCGACTTTCCTGAAGACGGGCCTCCGACAAAGAACAGGTAATGGACCAGGCCAAGTCTATCCTGATAATATGTGAAGATTGTATCAGCTGCACAAATTGATAGATGAAAGTCGTCAGCGTCTACGTATTTCTTCCAGATTGTTTTGACCTTCCTATACAGTGTGTCAAGGGTTTCCTTCTTTGCTGCCTGGATAATCTTCTCTATCTCTCCTTTTTTGAAACTATAGGGCTTGTTAAGATATGTTATAGCTGGTGAGGGTTTTACTATTTTATCTTCAAGCTCTATTTTGTCAGTTGTGTATATCGCGCCTTTATCCCGCACCACAAAAGCCGGTATGCCTCCGATAAGGACAGCTTCTGCAAAATGTTCGCTGTCAGAAAACCTCTGCGTGTAAACATGGGGCCTAGAATCTTTCTTCTTGTCTTTTGTTGCGTCTTTGTTAGTTTTTTCTTTATCTTGACTTTGCTCCCCCATCCCTATCGCAACTCTTCCAGATTGTTCTCTTCTATGGTTACGTATGTCCTGAAAATACTAGAGTAGGATTTTTCAGGCGAGGGAGATTTAAGATTGCTGTTTAACCTACAGAGCTTATCTAATCTGTCCAAGTGTTTTTTTTGATTTAATTCAAGTGCTTCTCTGTCTAGCTCACGCATAGGAACTGAAATTTTTGAGGTAAGGACAAGCTCCCAGTTAGCAGTTATGGTGCGCTTGATTTGTTCCTTGGTTTGCTTGTCTATCATGTCGCCAGTAATTCTATCGAATCTTTGAATAGTCCTTGATTGGTCTTCCTTATGGACCCTAAATGTAACGAGTGTGTTCTTGTAGCTGACGCATATTATAGGACCTTCATAGAAGATCCCATTTACTCCCTGATTCTTCAGCGTATTAGAGACGCTAAGCTCAACGACTTTCTTCATGACTGTCACCTAAATTAAAGCAGGTCTTCCCACTGAACGTGAATGAAGGGGTTGGTGTACGGGATCCGGTTGTTGTTACGCAGATAGCTGATTATTCCCTCTAGATTCTCGATAAATTGCTTGGACGGTGTTACTTGGTGAACTTTTTTGATATGCCTGAGAAAATGATCTATTAGAGGATCTCTGTCTTCAATACAAAAATAGTTGCAGTCATCCTTTGGGCATATTATGATTGAAGCTTTTACTCTTGGATATCGTGACGGGTTTGGTTTCGTGTATAGTTTAGGTACGGCTTTTAGATCTGGAAATATTGTCTTTAGAAAATTAAATAATTCCTTGTTGTAATCTATTTGGTTTGTGATCATTGCCATGACACCTCACTTTGTTGATACGAGTGATAATGAGGGGAGCCATCCGAATTCACCGCTTTCCAATGTAAGATACGTCCATTTTGCCAAACCGGTTCGAATCCAATGGGAAGTCCGCATTCGCTGCAGTACCTCATTTCGGAGTTTCTCTCCGATCCCAGAAGTACCATGCTTGTTCAGATGAACAAGTGTTCAGATGAAAATCTTCGAGAATATTTAAATGTCGTTCAGTGATACTATTCTTGATTTCCAATATTCAATCGCCTGTTATTGGGAATTGGTTCTGTGGTGGAACTTGGTGCGCTGGGTTTCTTGGCTGGGCCCACGTGCCTTAATTTTCAATCTTGAAATTTACCTATACAATTAGGACATACGAAGAGCGTTACCGTACCGAATTTTCCAGCACTAACTTCTATTTGCCGGGTAGCTGCCTCTTCACAGTTGGCAGCTTCACATACACCTAACGTCTTTTCTTGCGACATTACTTTTCGTCCTCGCAAGATTGGAGACTTTTTTGTAGGATTCTCAAAACATACCGACTTCTGGAAATGTCTCCTCTTCTTGCATCAAGTTCAGCCAAGACACTTTTGGGAATTGAAAAGCTCGTAGTTGTTATTCTTGTTGACATCAGTAAATTTGTGAGTATTAATATAGGAAGAATTTTATCTAAACATGTTTACTTATGCGAGTCTGGAATAAGGCGATAGACGAAAAAATAGTTCGAGATTTAGAAAATAATGGAGGTAAAACCCATTATTATCACCTGTTAAAGACTTTCGGCATGTCGAGCAAAACCCTTAACGAACACCTGAAAAGATTGGAAGAACAAGAGATAATTCACAAAGATGAATTCCAGATAGGTAAGAAAAGATACATCAGGTTTACCCCCAAAGCCATTCTTAAAATATTGCTCGGAATTCTTGAAGTCAAACCGAAAAATGTGACAATGCGATATAAAAAAGTCATTTTATTGATACTCGGGACGATATCTAAATCCTACGTTGGACATGTCAACAGCGACGGGTCCCTAAGAGAGAGTGGTCATATTCCGGGTCAGCTCTATACAACCCTGGGCACCGAATTCCCAGGTGTTACGGTTACCGACGTACTAAATCATAATAGACAAGTAGACAACAATAACTATATCTTCGATGATTTCTCGCAGGAAGAAATAGTATCTTCAATCAATAAGCTAAGACAGGCTAAAGTAATTCTACCTTCGATTACTTCCACAAAAGAGGGAAGATATATCTTTGACTCTGACTATCAGAAATTGTATCCGTTCCTTAGGGATTGTTATCACATTCTATGGATTTTGTTAATCAATATGCAACATAAGTGGGTGCACATAAGGAAAAAACCAACATCTGAAGAAGTGAATTGGTTTATTTTTATAGTTGGCAGAGTGAAAATGAATTCATTCTTTACTTCTTTAAATGAGGAAAGGAAAGATTTTCCTGAGCATACGAAGTGGAACTATCTAGACATGTTTCCTCAGTCGAATTCAGAAGAATTGAAAAAGGCAGTTATCGAAGCTAAGATATCGATCCTAAAAGCGATCAAAAGTACTGATTTAACCGTCAAGAAAATGACAAGGGAATTAGATAAAAGATATTCCGAAATTGCAAAGGAATATCCTGTATTTTATGAACTCCTCAAAGAAATAATTTGCCCATCATTCTTGCGGAGATAAACAAAGCATGTTTATTTCTTCATTTTATCATGTAGAGAGGACGTACTGAGAACTTCCGTCTTAACGTTTGCCAGCTTGGGATTCTCTTGTACCAGTGAAAGAATCTTCGCCAAGTCTTGACGCATATTATTCATTTCCTTTTTGTGTTCCAATTTCATAAGCGATATTTCATCTTGCTTTTCCTGTGACGCTTTAAGTTCCCTCTTTAGTCTATTCTCTGAATTTATCGTGAGGTTGTCCACGGCTTTTTCATATTCATTTAGCATTTCTTCCTCAGTTTGTCTTGAATAGAGTTGAGTTAAGTTAGCGTTATCTGAATGACCTGTTAATTTTCTAATTATTGTTTCGTGAATATTTGCATTAACTAATTGAGTCTCGAAGAATTTTCGAAAGCCATGAGTTAATTTTACGTCCTTCCTATTCCTAGAATTTACATGATCTATTGTTCGAATGCCTATCTTAACTAAAAGGTGGAATAATGCCATGCTTACGCTATGGGCCTTTATTGGAAAAACTTTATTCCTAGCACTTTCATGGAAATCAGAGTCAAAGTCCTTTCTTAGTAATGGACTATCTCCTGTTATCTTTTCCCCACACCTTTCCCTAAATTTAAGGTAGGTATCTATTGCAGTAACGCATTCAAAACTACAAAAAGTGTAATATTGGCCCTTACCCTTCAATCCTTTATAGACATCAATCTTATAGACTCCCGAAACTTTCTTTAAATGTTTGATTAATAAAGTAGGTAATGCCCCAATACGTAAACCCGCAGAAGACATTAACAGTATTGTCACTTTCAGTTTAAGGTCAGAGACATTTAACATGGTAAGGATTTCTTCATGATTATAACATCGGTCATCATGCTTAGGTGTCTTTTCTCCCATGAATCGTTTTAGTTTACGCCACTTTATATTTTCGATATCATTCATTTCAAAAAACGCTTTGATTGAAGACAGAAAGATATGCATGAATGAAGTTGATAACTCTCTATTTCGCACATCGATAATATACTGCTTAATCTTTTCTTCAATATCGCTTGTCTGTAGTAATGAAGAATAACTAGTGATATTACTAAACTTCATAAACTGTTTCAATGCTTTATCATATACGTCCTTAGTCTTTGAGGACTTTAGGCTATCAATGAAGTTCGAATAAATCTTATCTTCTGTTTCCTGCTCAATTTGAGTAAATAAGACCATCTCAGTCTAAGTATAGTCAATGGCTATACTATATTAGTCAATCTAGAGTGACACTAAGATTATTTAGTTCACGTTCGATTTTAATTTTATTTTGATATAGACAGTGAATTAGTTACTGAAGAGTTAACACCTGTTATTATCGAGATTTACAAACCATGGGTCATACGCAGTCTTATGTTTGATAATTTAGAGAGTGAAATCAGGTAGAAAAGATGCTTTTGTATAAATATTTAGTGATCACGTAAAAGACGTGTCGTTTAGGAGCTTATTCTACCTTATAAGAGATTGTGGATCTCCCGTAATAGTATCGATTTATGACAACTTTTCGTTTTGCAAAAGGGACTCGATATCAACTATGTCTTTGATCAGGGAGTGCAATAAAATTGAAGAATAAGTTAGGTCCAGAACTAATTGGAAACAGAACCGCATTAATACTATCACTTTTAGCCTTATCAGCGTTTAGCTTCCACCTAGAGAATGACATTTTGGCAGCATCTTATCCCTTTATATTTTTTGATCCGTTCGAACAGACCTCAAGTAGTCGTCTTCCTGCCGGCCTAGAGGAGATATGCAATGATGGTCAGGACAATAACGGAGATGGTTTAGTGGATGAAAACTGTGGTTCTGAGAGTATAACGAAGATCGTGGAAGACAATTCCCCTATCGGAACTCATCTCCCGGAATCAGAGATATGCAATGATGGTCAGGACAATAACGGAGATGGTATAGTGGATGAAAATTGTGGTTCTAAGAGTATAACGAAGATCGTGGAAGACAGCGTAGCAAGTCACCAAAATGCCTCTATCGGTACTCCTCTTCCGGAATCAGAGATATGCAATGATGGTCAGGACAATAACGGAGATGGTATAGTGGATGAAAATTGTGGTTCTGAGAGTGCAATGAAGACCGTGGAAGACAATGCCCCAATCGGAACTCATCTCCCGGAATCAGAGATATGCAATGATGGTCAGGACAATAACGGAGATGGTTTAGTGGATGAAAACTGTTCAAATTCTCAAACTAGCAAAGAAAGTGATAATAATCATCCCCCAGCCATGCCTCAAAAGGATCCTGATAAATCTGGGATTCGAGAGATTTATCCAACAAAGCCAAATGGAGAAGAATGGTTTATTCGACCCTCACATCCAGAAAAGGATCCTCGATTCTCCCCACAGACTGGACTAATTCCTAATTCGGATGGTTCCTTTAAAATCAAATCAACCAAAGTCAGGATGGGGGTATTTACCTCTAGTGGATATAAGCCTAATCTCATACAAACACTTGACCACAGCAAAATTGCTGCAAAGGGGTACATGCAGTCTCCGAATGATTGGAGGGACGTCGAGATTACTGGATATGTTAAGCTCAACTCGGGATCTGGAGATAATTTTGCATGGTACGCAAGGGGTGGGCGGCATACAGGATTTGGTTCTCCTGAAGGCTGTGAGGGCGTTGCCTACAAAGGTGATCTCTATTTCGATGGTCAGACACGATGGACAAAAGAACAGTGGCATACGGGAGGGTATGTCTTTAGTGATTATCTAAAGGGAATGGATTCTGTCAAGGGAAAGTGGGTAGGATTTAAGTCAATAATGTACAATATTGATCACTCAGGCAAAGCAGGTGTAAAGTTAGAGATATGGCTTGACAAAGAGAATACTAACCAATGGATCAAAGTTAATGAGCGAGTAGATACTGGTGGTTGGGGCAATAATGGTAGAGAATGTGGAGGTACGCCTGATCAAATTATTACATGGGGAGGACCTATAGCATCATTCAGATGGGACAGTGCAAGCGACGTGGACATAAGAGATTTCAGCGTGAGGGAAATTGCTCCAACATAGCACTAATGTCAGATCTGATCTTTTTGACAACAGGAGACATGACTATAGATTCATAATGTTAATAAGAAAATATCTAGATAGATCAGGTATAGATGCGGCCGAATAATATTGAAGTGAAATCAAATGATGAAATATTTGAATTAACCAGTGACCATGAATGAGCTTACAGAAAGTTACACAGAATATTGAACAAAAAAGGAGAATATCGTTTGTCAGATTCATATTACTTGCAGCGATAGGATCCGTACTTATTGCAAAAGTCTATTTTATGCTCTACGTTGTAGATATAACGATCGGTATTTACAGTTTCTTGACCAGTTTTGTTCTCTTTAACATTATTTTTCTAGCATATTTCAGGTATAAAGATCCCTATCTTGAGGCGCAGGATGTAGATATAACGAAATATGCACCTTTAGTTAGCATTGTCGTTGCAGTCAAAAACGAGGAAGATAATATTAGAAATTGCATTCACTCGTGTCTTGTCCAGACATACAAAAACAAAGAAATTCTTGTAGTCAATGATGGAAGTACGGACAAAACTGGGCAAATTCTTGATCAAATGCACAGAGAAAGTGATTCGAAGAATTTTCATATTTTGCATTTGTCAAAGAGTGTTGGTAAAAAGCAGGCCATCGAAGCTGCCAGTGAGATAGCTCATGGCGAAATTTATGCATTCATGGATAGTGATTGTGACATGGAATGTACTGCAGTAGAAAAAGCAGTAAAAGTATTTTGTCATGATAGAAAACTCGGTGCCCTGACGAGCCACGGACGGGTCAGAGGCGCGTATGAGGGCAACATATTTCAGAAATTTCAAGATGTTTATATCGACGGTTCGTGTAGGGCAGTGAAAGGCGCAGAAAGTACTTTCGGTTCCGTCACCTGCTGCTCTGGCTCCCTCAGCTTTTATAAAAGAGCTGCAGTCCAGGATTTTATTCACGAATGGGCACATGATCAATTCATAGGAATGGAGTTTAAGTTTTGTACTGACAGAAGAATGACTGCTCACGTACTAGGTACACCGGTAGAACCACAAGCAGATAAAACAGAAAAGACTTACTCTTCAATTTTGGCAATTGGTTCTGACGAATTGGAAAATATGCGTTCCTCGTCTGATCCGGACTTGTCGATAAGCAAACATTCGAAACCTTGCTGGAACGTCAAGTACAGTTATAGTATACGGGTCAATGTAGGCGTGCCTACTACCATTTCTGCTCTGGTCAAACAACAAATACGATGGAAGAAAAGTTTCATAAGAAGTCTATTTTCTACTGGAGGCATTTATTGGAAACGCCCATTCTTATCTGCGTTATTGTACTATATCCAAACCTCAATGAGGTTTGTCCGTCCCTATATTGTATTTTACAGCATAGTTATGTTACCATTAAAGGGAGATGTTGTTTCATTGATTTTTTGGATATCTGGGATAATGTTTACTGGAATGATATATGCCGTAGACTTTAGGCTACGGAATCCAGGTGATAAATTATGGTTATACAGACCGCTCTTTACATTTCTCACAACCTTCGTTTATACTTGGCTGTTGATATATTCAGCTATTACTATACGAAACAAGAGTTGGAGATGACTACTTTGTTCTCACTTTGCGGACTTACACTTCATTACTAAAATCCTTCTTAGCGTGGTAAAAAGAGCTTGGTTCGTCTCGATGCAATTTTGGTTGCTTGTGCAATGGTGGTAGGATTTTGTGTGATAATGATGAAATTTACTGGTTTTTGGCCGTGCAGAATAGCAGAAGTTTTTCAAGTTGACAGTATTTCATGTACGAAAAGCTTTTGGGAGAATATTGATTCTATGAAGAGCTGGATCCAAACTTCATTGAATCTTCATTACGTATTACGATCTCCTCATAATACCTAATGACAGTAATTTCAGAAACTTCGGGCACAATTGGCTCCTCTCCTTTTGCCATCTGAACAATCATTGCTGGAAAATTAGCACCAGCAAGGGTGGTGAAAATAGTTCCCCCACCTAATCTCGGGTTAATTTCCAGAAACTTTATGACTCCATCCTTAGATTCTTTCATTTGAATACAGCAAGGACCATTTATTTTCAAGAAACCAGCAATTGACTTGCAAATGCCTTCAATTCGCTCATCCCTTATTACTCTACCCTTGGTAGATATTCCTGCTTTTGTTTGTAATCGAATACGAGGTACCGCGATCAGAGGTTCTTGTTTTAGATTTGAAAGAACATCAATTGTGTACTCAACTCCAGGGAGATATTCTTGAAAAATAAGATCGTCATATTTTGAAAGCGAGTATCGTAGATCATTCTCGTCATTAACTTTCAAAATATCTCTACTACCTTTACCGTATCTTGGTTTCGCGATTACTGGAAATTCTTGTATTTTTTTCTCATCTAGTGTTGTGAAAGGCAGATCGAATTTTGAATAGAGAGCCTTGTGAGTCATGAACTTGTCTCGACAAATCTCTAATGATTTCTTATCACTTACTACTGCCAATGCCCCTAGTTCCAATAATTTATCTTTGCAATCACTATACGGATAGATATCATAGCCTGACGAAGGCATCAGCACATTAATCTTGTGTTTTGACACGATTTTGAATAGGTGGTCTATGAACAGTGTATTGTCTGCTTCTGGTATTATCTCACTCGCGTCTGCCATGAAAAATCCAGCAGAGATTGGACTGGGATCAGAAGCCACGATCTTTCCAGAGAACTTTGACATTCTTAATGACTTGATTGTATTTATTCCTGCAGGACCGTCTGCCCCCGGTACCAGAATGGTATTTGCGATATTCTTCAAAGAATATAATCGTGACCTGACATTTAGGCAAAATTATTCTTTATAAAGATTTTTTGTTTCGGTGTGTACAATTTTAAAGAGCTACTAACTAGTACAAAATTACACCTCTAATTTCCAACCTTTTAATCAATACTAATAATATCGGTCTTTTTTTTTCGATTGACATTATTGATATATAGCCCAAATTGAAACCAGAATGGTATGTTAAACATTAGAGAAGACTATCATGTACATACGAATTTCAATGATCATTCTCCCAGTAATCTATCTGTTGCCAATGTCATGAAGCGTGGAGAGGAGAAGGGTTTGATTTCGATAGCATTTACTGAGCACGTTAGAAAAACTTCCGAATGGATACCGAAGTATTTGGAAGAGATAGACAGGGCCAGGTCATCTGGAACTGCATTAAGGATGATTCCTGGCTTTGAGGCGAAGATTTTGGCTAACGGCACCTTGGATTTTCCAGAGGAGTATGCAGGTCACTTCATTGTAGCAAGTTTTCATACAAAATATGGGGCAAAGGACAAGTGGTACAATGCCCTGAAATTAGCAATTGAAAATACACACCCAAATTCGTTAGGCCATTTGGCGCCTGAGGAGTCATTCGACTTGAGTTCTGATGAATTGAGTGATTTGTCCGATTTGATCGTTAAATTCAACATAACGGTAGAGCTTAATGCTAAGTATAGAAGACCCCCACTTCACTGGCTTCGTATCTTTAAAGAAAAGAATGTAAATTTTCATTTAGCAAGTGACGCTCATAGACTGGAGGACGTTGGCAATTTTGATCCCATATTGAATTTAATCAATTTCGTGGGAAGGGAAAATTAGTGTATCGATGGATTCGGAAAACTAGAATATGCATCTGTATCGCACAGGTTATTACAGAAATTTACTAGAAGTTTATATATGAGCGCAACTTGATTCCCTCGACTCACTCAGGCATGAACACTCATCAAGAGATCGGAAACATTTTTTCAGATTATCAAAGACTTAAGGATCCGATCATTTCTGAATTTATATCTTCTATACCCACAAACATGAGCGAGGCTGCTTCAACCGTTCTGAAATCGTTCTCTTCTGAAAATACGATGGTGAAGAATAGGGCAGTCCTCAAAAAGAAAATGAAAAGGTTTCATTTGGAAGCTGATACACTTACAAAGGTAATTAGTGAGGCAATTGAGTGGGCAGATCAAAAAGAAACGAAAATTCTTCTTGCAATCCACCAGCCTAATCTTTTTGCATATAGCGGGGTATTCAAGAAGATCATTCTACTTCACGCCCTCAAATCACGCATTATAGATAGGGATCCAACGCAGAAGGTAATCTCGATGTTTCTTATCATTAACCATGATTTCATGGGTGATTTCTGGACACGAGTAGCTGAGATGCCCAGCATAAGAAGTTCAGGGGGAGTGCTTGAATTACGCTACCCTGTCAGTACGCGTAATAAATGGAAAATGACATGTAATAGCCCTCCACCAAGTAACATTATTCTAGGTAGATGGGAAAAGCAAATTTTTCATTGGATAAAAAACTGTTCAATTTTGGAAGTAACGGAAAAGAAAACTTATATGGGAAAATTTGACAATTTCTGGAAATTAGTTAAAGATTCTCATTCTCGTGCAAAGTCATATGCTGATTTCAACTCCTTCTTGATGTCTAAAATAGTTAATGAGATTTGGAACTATGATACGTTGTTTGTGAACCTTACTGACTTAGCCGAAGCATTTGAGGATGGTTTCAAATTTTTGATTTCGAACTATTCTTATCTTGCAAATACACTTCGAGAGTGTGAAAAAACATTTGATCAATATGGAGTTCGCAAAAGTGTCAGTTCCAATTCATATCTATATGCACCGATTTGGTTACACTGCAAATGCGGAAGTAAAGCTCCTTCCACATTTGTTAGAATTGCAGAAGATACAATATGCAGTGGGAACTGCATGGCATGCAAGAAGGAAATATTGTTGAACTTCGGAAATGTTACCAGTCCTGAAGTTACACAAGAGATTATTTCAAATATTTCTCCCCGGGCTATTCCCATTCTTTTGTTACTTGCAAGAGAATTAAACACATCTTGTTATGTTACTGGGACAGGCGGTAGTTTACAATATACCCTTGTTGCGAGCAAAGTCTTTAAAGCATTAAATATAAATCCACCATCTGTAATTCTGTGGCCCTCCGAAGATAGATATATTGGAATTGGACAGAAGGAAGCTTTGAGTCATTCTGAACATACTAGCAAACATGAAATAAAGAACTATCTTGAAAATATGCATGATACTGTAGAAAAGCAACGTTCCACTATAATGCCATTGATAAGGGAAAGAGACCTTCTTATCAAGAAAAACCTACCCCTAGAACAGCATTTAGAGAAAATATTTGCAATAAAGGAAAATCAGCGGACGATCAGAACGCTTATGAGAAAAATGAAAAAGGTTGTTAATGCCATTGAACTAAGACCATGTATAGTAGACTACGCGATAAATTTTGGAATAAAAGATGTTGAATCAATTTGGAAATTGGCACTTCAAAACAATGGCGATTTATTTTCCCCTATAACGTTCCCTAATAATGTTCCGATCTAATAATGTTTGTGTAAGAGTTGCCTATTACTTGAAGAAGAGAGCTAATGTTCTAGTCACCGGTGTTGGCGGAATTGTTGGTCAAGGAATAATAAAATGTCTGAACATGGCGAATGCTGATGAGGGCTCAAGTGTATGGTATGGTATAATTGGAGCCAACGCATCCCCCTTCGCTGCGGGCCTTTATATGGTGAAGAAAGGAGTTATTATTCCAAAAGCTGATGACGACGAATACATCACCTCCCTGATAAATATCATAAAGCGAAATAAAGTAACAGCTGTTTATGTAGGAACAGATCCTGAACTAGTCATAATTAGCAAAAATAAGAAATTCATTGAAGAAGAAACTTCCGCAAAAGTGTTAGTAAACCCTCTTAATGTCATAGATATAGCGCGTGATAAATGGAAGACTTTCAGATTCTTAGAAGAGAACGGTTTTCCTTGTGCCGAATCGGCCCTTCCCGAATATCTGGCAAGCTTCTTAGATCGTCATAAATTTCCACTCGTTGTAAAACCGCGAGAAGCATACGGTTCATTGCAATTCCATGTGGTCAATAACCGTCTTGAGTTGGATTACGCAATATCCAATATAGAGAAATGTGGTTGGAGACCCATAATACAAGAATACTTGGCGGGAGAAGATAATGAATATACAACTGGCGTGTTAATAGATACTAAACATAGTCGGGTGATATCATCTGTTTCTATCCAGAAGTATTTGAAATTTGGTCAGACCTACAAGGCCCTTATTGATGACTTTATTGAAATTAGAAAACTCTCGGAGAAGATATCCCTCACATTAGGTGCTCGAGGAGCTGTAAATATTCAATCTAAACTTTCAGATGGCATTAACAAAGTCTTTGAAATAAATCCTCGCTTCTCAGCAACTTGTCCAATGAGAGCCGTCGCGGGTATAAATGAACCGGACTTGCATTACCGAAATGCTGTTTTGGGTCAGGAAATCAAATTAAATTCCTATAAGAAGTTAGTGTGCATGAGGTACTGGAACGAGGTGTATGTAGAAAAACAGAAATACGAAGAGATTGTCCGAACTGGGATAATAACATGAAGTAGGCGCTCCGATAGATAGATCAGTTTTAATTTAGTGATTCGTTATCCCTTCGGAAAATTAGCATCGTATGTCAATATCGCATTGAAAGGGCATCGTTCTTCGTCTACTTTTCTCTTTGGTTATTCCGATCTAAATCAATCGAAGTAAAGCGAGTAAAAGTTCAATCAATGTAGTCAGTATTGAAGAAGCATTTGAAGGAATGATTTTTAAAATGGACGAGTATAATATTGAGGAGATTTTCAGTTTACATGACAGGAATAGTAATCATTGATCCGCAGATTGCAGGCATATCAGGAGACATGTTGTTGAGTGGACTGATAGATCTTGGGGCAGACAAGAAAATCGTCATTGATGCCATTTATTCGTGTGAAGACCATTTCAAAGGTAGTAAAATTACATCTGTCGATTTCATCAAAGCCAAATCGAATGGAATCTCGTGTACTAAATTTTTGTTTGATTTTAAGGAAAATCGCCAAAGCCTTCTTGGCACTACCATGTATAGATCAGTTGCCAGATACTGCGACTCTTTAGACTTGGGTCTCCGCCCTAAGGCTTTTGTCCTAAATTCCTTAAAATTACTAATATCTGCTGAATCCGTAGTTCACGGCGTTGACTATAATCATGTTAGATTACATGAAACTGGTAGTTTAGACACAGTGGCTGATTTGGTTGGAACAGCGATTTCAATGAACAACTTAAATCTTTTCAATTCCAAGATCTTTTCTACAAGCATTGCTGTAGGTAGAGGACTACTCAGTTTCTCTCATGGGGTAGTTCCAAATCCTGGAAATGCCATTCTGGAGATTTTTAAGAAAAGAGGATTCATACTGGTTCCCGGCATTTTAGGTGGTGAATTGACAACGCCGACAGGAGCAGCCATGCTTGTAAATTTAAGTTCCAAATGTGTTTCATTTTATCCTCAATTTATTCCCGAAAATATCGGGTATGGAGGTGGAGCTAGATTAGAAAAGGGAATTCCCAATGTTTTGCGTATTACAACAGGTCATCAACCGATCAGCACAAGCCAAAATCTTGAATCTGTCTACGAAATCGAGACAAACGTAGATGATTTGAATGGCGAAAGCATTGGTAATTTGATCGAGATACTCTATAATAAAGGAGCTACAGATGTTGTTATACTTCAGGGGATAACGAAAAAGAATAGACCTGTATTCGTAATAAAAGTCATTTCAGATAATGTCAAGTTGCAATCTTTAATCGATACTCTTTTTATCGAAAGTGGTTCCCTTGGCATTCGAATTCGAGAAACAAATAGGTCAACAGTTGTTAGATCAACAGTGACTGTACCAGTGTCCATAAGTAAGGAATATTTTCATGTTCGCGTCAAAGTATCCAAAGATCACGATGGTAAAATTACCCACGTCAAGCCTGAATTCGATGATGTTAAACAGATATCAGAAAAGATGAAAATTCCATACAGGAAATCATCTGAGATTGTACAAAAGCAAGTTATGGAGAGCATAAAAAATGAGGAGACCTCCGGTTTAGATGTCTGACGATATAGATTTCGATAAAATAGTTTCTTGGTTCAAAACTGACCATGATCGAGCGATGGTTGCTCTTTCTGGTGGTGTAGATAGCGCTGTCGTAGCCCTTGCCGCGAAGCAAGCACTTGGAGGTAACGTATTGGCAGTTACGGCAGACTATTCGACATTATCCAGAGAAGAATTAAAATCCGCAGACAATGTTGCAAAAGAAATTGGGATTAACCATATAAAAGTGAAGTATAATGAATTAGAAAATGAAAATTTTGTGAGAAACGATAGACTTAGGTGCTATCATTGCCGCATGGAACTTGGGGCTTATTTGGTTTCAGAAGCAAACAAGAGAAACATTACATTAATAGTAGATGGTACCAATTTAGACGATTTAGGAGATTACCGTCCTGGGATCAGCGCAATGAGGGCAAATGGAATTAGAAGCCCTCTTGTTGAGCTAGGTATGAACAAGAATAAGGTTAGAACAATGGCGAAATCGCATGCCTTGTCTACTTACGACAAACCTTCTAATTCCTGTCTTGCTTCGAGAATTCCTACAGGAATAACTGTCACTATGGAACGAATAAGACGAATTGAAATGTCTGAGATAATTGTGAAATCTATCTTCGCGTTGAAACAAGTACGAGTAAGAGATCATCTGGATTTGGCTCGCATAGAAGTAGGTCTGAATGAAATCCAATTACTATTTGATCCCGTCAAATTGAATTTGTTGAATTCGAAATTGAAAAGTCTTGGATTTAGATACGTAACTATTGATCTAAGCGGATATCATTCTAACGAGACCTTAATGTAACATGCAAATTATCATAATCCAATGTTGATTACCCTGTCGCCAGTTAGCCAGGGTATGTATTAAAAACTAGTTCTGTATTGTGACCAAAATACTATAATCTGGGTATGTTTGTTCCCATCGTATGTCTTTTGATCCTGCAGCAGGGCAGATAAGGATTGGTGATTTAGCTCCCGATTTTGAATTGCCAGATATAAATATGAAAATGCACAAACTGAGTGAGTATAGTGGAAATATTGTTTTAGCATTCTTTCCTGCCGCAGAATCGCCAGTTTGTACAAAGGAAATGTGCACTTTTCGCGATTCGTTACAAGACCTTCAGCAGGAAGGTGCAAATATAGTAGGGATATCTGTAGACGGTCCATTCGCCAATAAGATCTTTACAATTAACCGTCATCTCAATTTTCCTATATTAAGCGATTACAAGCGTAAAGTCATAAATAAATACGGTATCACTATGAAAGATCTTGGACCGCTTAAGGATTATAACGCCGCTAAGAGATCAATATTCATTGTAGACAGAGATAAGAAGATAAGATATTCCTGGATTTCTGATGACCCGCTGATTGAACCAAATTACAATGAAATCAAGAAAGAGCTTAATAAAATTTGACATATAGAAAAGGCATGCTACGAATGGCACAATAATCAATCATGATTTGGAATGCGTTACTAGTTTTTATCTATCTGTAGGAAGAAACATTCTTCTATTCTATAACAGCCACGACGTCATATCTTGCAACAGTCGAACCCTCTTTAGTCCTAATCTCCTTAATTAATCCATCTTTGTGAGCTTTTACAGCGACTTGCATTTTCATTGATTCAAGAATAACTACTGAATCACCTTTTTTCACTTCTGCACCAACTTTTACCAGCACACTCACAACTCTTCCCGGGATTTGACTTGAAAGGCGGTTTTCTCCACTTCCCTTGTCAATTAATGCTAGTGATTTTTCCAATATCTCGGTAAGCTTTGAATATTTTTTCACCATAACTTGTTGTCCGTTAATCACAAATTTGATATGTGAACTAACGGCTTCGATCAGCCTTATAGTGTAAAATTTATTCTCTAAAATAAACTCTAGCTGATCGGAGCTGAAGCTGACTATTTTGAGTCGACGTTCTTTACCGTTAATTGATAAGACTAACGTACCATCCTGTTGGGGAGTAACCAAGGACGCGCACATAGTTTGCTTTAAGTCGTTAATTCGGAACTCCATTCTCCATCCTCCCTATCTTCACCCAGTTTGATATTGGTTGAGATACATCAGTCCCCGTATCTGGCCCAATGCTCCTTTTAAGAAACTCGGAATAAACTACGGCAGCTGCAAGTGAAGGTTCTACTATCTTTGTCGAATTTCCGTCTAACTCTTCTTCCATCTTGCTTATCAATCCAAATTTATCTAAATAGTCTGTAGAAATGTTGCCATTGATGAAATTTTTTTCTCGTAAGATCGTCTTATAAAGGGGAAGAGTTGTGTTTACTCCTTCAATCACAAATTCATCAATAGCGCTTAGCATTCTAAATCTAGCTTCATTGAAATTCTGACCCCACGTAATCAGCTTTGCAACTAAGGAATCATAATAACCTGAAACAGTACAGCCTGGATAAAGATAAGTATCCACTCTGACGCCAGGACCATATGGCAAACTGCAATTTGGCACTAAACCAACCGAAGGAGCAAATTCATTATAAGGATCTTCAGCGTTAACTCTACATTCAATAGCTGCCCCACTAATGTCTAGTTCAGATTGCTTAAATGGTATCTGTTCACCACGCGATATATTTATCTGGAGTTTTACCAGATCGATTCCAGTGACCAGCTCTGTCACTGGATGTTCAACTTGCAGTCGTGAATTAATCTCTATAAAGTAAAAATTTCCTTGTGAATCCCTGAGAAATTCAGCAGTTCCAGCGTTAAGATAATCTACTGCCTCAGCTGCCCTTACTGCCACTTCACCCATCTTTGATCTCATTTCCATGTTGAGGACTGGTGAAGGTGAAATCTCAATTAGTTTTTGGTGCCTCCTTTGTATCGAGCACTCTCTTTCAAACAGGTGGCGTGTATTTCCTTGGGAGTCTCTGACTAATTGGAACTCTATATGTCTTATACCTTGAAGAAATTTTTCGACATAAAGTCCGGATTTTCCGAATGCGGCCTGCGATTCTGCAGAAGCGATCTCAAACTCTTCCCTAAGTTTTAATTCATTATCTGCAAATCGTATACCTCTACCCCCGCCTCCAAACGCTGATTTAAGTAGTACAGGGTAGCCTGCTTCTCTAGCAATATCCACTGCTGCGTCAACGTCTTCTATTATTCCATCGCTTCCAGGCACAGTTGGAACCCCAACCTTTTTCATTATCTCTTTACATTTCATCTTGTCACCTGTCAGGGCCATGGCGAGGCTTTTCGGTCCTATGAACACAATTCCCTCCTTTTCGCATCTTTGCGCAAATGAATCATTTTCAGACAAGAAGCCGTATCCGGGATGTACTGCATCGGCGCCGACATTTCTAGCAATTTCTAGGATTTTGTCCGTATTTAGATAGCTTTGAGATGGCAAGGGCGGGCCTAAGTGATAGGCCTCGTCAGCTTTCTTTACATGGATGGATTGTATGTCCTCGTCGGAGTATACTGCAATGGACTTTATTCCCATTTCTCTACATGCACGGACTACCCTTAAGGCGATTTCCCCTCGATTTGCTATCAATATGCTTGAAATTTTCTTTGTCACGATTCCACCAGCCTATTTTAGAGATTTATATTCCCATGTTTTTTCCATGGTCCAGATTGTCTTTTGTTAGCAAGTATCTCCAGGGCATGGATTATTGTGGGCCGAGTATCCATTGGATCAATTACTAGGTCTATTATTCCTTTTTCAGCCGCAATATACGGGTTAGCAAATTTGTCGCGGAATTCCTTGGCCAATTTCTTTTTTGTTGCAATGGCATTAGGAGAATTCTTTAGATCCTTTCGGTGCAATATGGTTATTGCCGCTTCCGGTCCAAGAACAGCAATTTCCGCAGTTGGCCAAGCATAATTCATATCTGCTCTTAGATTTTTGCTACTCATTGCGATATAGGCACCACCATACGCCTTTCCAATAATACAAGTGATCTTTGGCACAGTTGCCTCACAATATGCATATAACAATTTGCTACCATGCCGTATAATTCCATTGTGCTCTTGGTCCGCCCCTGGAAGATAACCTGGGGTATCAACTAATGTAACTAGAGAAATATTAAAAGAATCACAAAATCTTATGAATCTGGCTGCTTTATTCGATGAGTTAATGTCTAGAGCGCCGGCCAAATACATTGGTTGATTGGCAACGATACCTATTGTTCTCCCATTCATCCTTGCAAATCCAACTATTATATTTTCAGCAAAATTCTCGTGAATTTCAAAAAAATCACCGTTATCTACCAATAACTTAATTATTTGCTTCATATCGTATTGTTCGTAGGGATTCTCGGGAAGCAAATCTAGAATTCCTTTTTCAATTCTATTTGGATCATCATTGGTTTTAATGACAGCAGTAGTCTCGGTGTTGTTTTGTGGTAAAAAAGACAACAATTTTTTGATCTTATCCATACAGTCGTATTCGTCGGATGCTACAAAATGAGCAACTCCTGATTTTGTAGCATGTGTCCGAGCTCCGCCAAGGTCTTCGAATGACACATCCTGACTCAAAACTTCCTTCACTACTTCGGGTCCAGTAACGAACATTTGTCCTACATTCTCTACCATGATAACAAAATCAGTCATTGCAGGAGAATAAACTGCACCGCCAGCACAAGGGCCAATACTTGCAGTAATTTGAGGGATAACGCCTGATGCGAGCGTATTTCTGTAGAATATATCTCCATAGCCATCGAGACTCATTACCCCCTCTTGGATTCTTGCTCCACCAGAATCAAGTATACCAATTAAAGGTGCTCCCACCTTAAGAGCATGGTCCATTATTTTTGCGATTTTTCGTCCCGCCATCTCGCCCAACGAGCCGCCCAGAATTGTGAAATCGTAAGCATACACGAAGACTTTTCTTCCATTAATAGTTCCGAAGCCTGTTATTACACCGTCTCCGTAATACTTCTTGCTCTCGGATTCATCAGCTCTGTGCATAACATATTTGTCTATCTCAATAAAGGAACCACCATCTAACAGAAGGTCTATTCTTTCCCTTGCTGTTAATTTTCCTTTCGCATGTTGAGCGTCAATACGATCTGTTCCTCCACCAGACTCAGCTGAAGTCTTCATGCTGTATAGACGCTTAATTTTATCATCATGCATGGTAACTTCTAAAAATTTATACAACTATATAAACTCATTATGATTCTGTTAACTAATTATGTAATATGAAAGAATATCAAAGAATATCGATCAGATTCCGTCCCGCAATTACCATAGATTGATTATACTGTAAGATCTTACTTAAATTATCTAACGACCACGCAATTAGTAAAAACTAGACTCCATCAAAGTTATTGTCGTAATGATACTACTCGCGTAATCCCTTCCTGCCTCCATTTGCTCTCCTAAAGTAGTTCATTCCCAAATTATAATTATCATAGAGATTTTCCAAAAGCTCCAATTCTAGGTTCAAGGTGTGGAGCTCTATTTGATTTGCGTGTGAACTATTGCGCATTGATTCTAATTTTTCTAATTTTTCAGCTATCAAAGATCCTACATTCTGTTCATATTCACTGGACATAGCATCAATTGGGATCTTTCGGGTTTTAATCCTTTGCCATAAGTTAGGAGATTTCAACAAATCTGGTTGCTAGTCACCAATCAAACACTCCTGGACAAACCAATCATGTAAGAGGATTTCCCATCAATATTTTCAGACTATAATTCAATTTTTTAATTCTTCCAATTTCATTAATCAGGTTTTCAGTGGTTTTCTCATCAGACAATGAATTTCTGATATAATTTTCGAACAGAGGATTAGTTGATAATATGTGTGTCATGAAAGGAAATACAAATAAACCAAAATTGCTCCTTGAAGTATGGAAAATCTTTGATAGATGCAATAAAACAGCCCTTAGGCTCTGTCCTCTTGAGAAGATATTTCCCATGTATTGAAAACCTATACTGTAACGATTATAATGGATATGTTTTAGCCGTGCATGTTGAAATATTGAGTACGCCAAAATATATGGCAAGTGCTTGAATACCTTCCAATTCCTGTTTGCTGTTGATCTTCCAAGGAGCATATCTACTTTTGAAAGTATATCCAATATTACTCGCATAGTCTCACAATCGATCTTAGATGACACTACACTGCAAAAAATGCTATTTACTAGATCTTTTCGCCTATCTTCTGGCGACTGACCGAATCTGGGATCAGAAAAAACCATGTTAGTGGCTAATATAATATCGAGTGCCTCAGTTGGGTTTGCGCATGAAAAGAACTTGTTAATCGCATTCTCTATATCCATCGTCAGATAATTGTCTCTTGTCCCAGAATAACCTGAAATCTTGCTCTGAGAATCATTTAGCAGTTTTCTTATATCGCCTGTACTATTTGCAGCAACTGAAAATTTGTCTCCGGGACTGAGACTTTGATTTTTCAGTGCTAGCATATAATTTAGGTATAACATGCACAATCTGGGCGGTATGGGCAAAAATGGAACAACCTTGCAAACTTTGGATAGTTCTCTTGTAATCTGGTTTATTTCATTTGCCGCCAAGATAATTGGCACGGAAGATTCCTTCAGCGTGAGTGATAGGTATTCAAGTGCTCCTGCGTCTTCTCGCCCGTAAATCCCGTCGACCTCGTCCAAAAACAAAAGAAATCTTTTGTTTAGCAGACTCAAGTTCTGGAAAAGTGGAATTATTCTTTGCGACAGATTATTCTTATTCCTAGTGTCGCTCGCATTAAGCTCAACGATATCAAGGTCATATTGAATGGCAAGCGCATGAACTAGAGATGTCTTGCCCACTCCGGGAGGGCCAAGTAGTAGGAGTGGTTTTGTTCCTCTAACCCAATCTTTCTGCCACTTTATGATGATTTTACGAGGACCTTCATTTCCAATAAAGTCCTCAACCCTTGATGGACGTTCAGTGACCCACATTATCCAGGCTACGGATAGTAAGATTTCTCATTTTTTACGGTCCTCTCACGCTCAGAGAGAGGTTCTTTTGGAAGTATGGAAAAAGATCCCTTCGTTTCATCTCATTGAACCAGTACTGATTGTAATGACTTACAGTAAGAAAGAGAAACTCCAAAAACGGTTTTATTTCCAAATCAGGCGGTATCATTTTAAGGGCAATCTTTGCTTCTTCAAGATAGATTTCACCTTTTCTCAATGTGAGTTCGAATGCAAGTTCAATATCTTTAGTAACAATAGCATAGTACAGTGGCCAGGATGGAATCTTTATTGCACCATTCTTTATTGCGTCTTCCATCTCATTACCACAGCCAGCACATTCCGCTGCTTTGGCCATTCCGAGATGAAAGATCTCATTCAGAGGATTCATGTTGAGGGCCATATTTCTTCCCGCTGTCCCCATCACTGCCCTATATTTTTTGTAACATCCAATCATATTCTCATCACTAACGGACTCTGGTTTTGTCTTCAGTCTATAATCTATATATTGACCAATTCTTGCGTCTTTAAATCCATCTTCAAATGCTTTCATGACTGCATCACCACCAACAGAGATTTTTTGTCTAGCTATTTCAAGGATATAAGGATTCATCAATTTGTAGTCTTCAAGAAACTCCTTATCTTCGTCGTTGTCTAGAATCCTATCCATCGGCTCGCTAAGATCTATTGCGATGATATGTCCATCTATTAGGGAATTCTTGATATCCTTTGGAAGATTTTCTTTGTAATACTCGGAAGCACCATCGAACAAAGCATTTAGAACTGGAAAAGTCATTTTTACAAAATTAGAATTCAATATGCGTTGAACCCTATCGGCCAATACTTCAGGTTTTGAAAGTCTTGACTTTACTGATTGAATTTTGGGTTCTTCTAGAGCTAATTCAGGTGAACCAATTTCCTCAACAAATTTCTTCATCGTAGAACTGGGATTTTGATCGGAAATAATTTGTTCGTGCAGAGATAAAAGAAATCTCTTGGTGAATTCTGGAAACTCCTTTTCGGAGTATGCTTTATACTTGTTATACTGTTTGTATCCCTTCTCCTGAAGCAAAACTTGCTTCAGGATTAACTTTCCGGAATTCGTTTTCATCAATGCTACCTTTGAGAAAGTTACGTCATCCTTCGTACTCATTTACAGAGCATTCAGGGTATTATCTTGTTATTTAACCTTCAGATTTGAGTTAGCTCTTTTGATGCTTTGATATTGAATGAGCCAATGCCGACGGGTGGGGTCAGATATTTGTTGGTCTGAAACTTTACTTATTAGAAATCATCGTAAGTTTAGGTTTAAAATTCTCAAATGTCGACTAAACATGCAAACAACAGGAAGTTAATGAAGGGTTATTTGAAAAGTTTTTTGCCAGGTGCTTCAGTTCGAAATTTTACAATTCGGAGAGTCGCTCATCATCATTTCCCCCATTAGTCGAATCGGTAGCTATGACGAGATACTAGAAGGCTCACTATACAACTTGAAACAGATAATATAAAGATAGGTTTACCTCGAGGACATTGCTATTCTTTCTTGTTCATTCTTCTTTTTGATAGCATGACTTTCCATAGAATTATTTGATGCTAGGACAATTTCTTTCGCAAGGACCTCTTCCATAGTGCGAGGATTAGAATATGTTGCTTCTCTAACGCCTTCAGCAATGAATCGTAGTGCAAGATCGACCCTGCGCATTGGTGCCACATCAACCGAAACATGGTAAACAACACCCCCGTATACTATCCTTGTTGTATCCTCGTTAGGAGCTGCATTTTCTATTGCTCTAACGAGTAATTCAATTGGGTTTTTCCCAGTTTCTGCATGAATTATGTCGAATGAAACTTGAACTGTCTTAAATATTCGAGCTTTCTTGCCCCCCATTCTACCTGTGTTTTTTGCGTATTTCTTGCCAAAGCGCATAAGTTTATTTACTAATCTTTCTGCTAAATGCACCTCTGCCTTGCGTAATCTCTGATGTTCGTGTCTTCCAAAGGTTACAGGAATTACGCTGGGGGAAAGGGATATCACACGTTGAAGTCCAAGATCATTTACGTCTATTTTTCTAGAATCCCATTTATTGAACAAAAGCATGTTATTATATTCTCTGCTGCTCATTACTACTATCTCCTTGGTTTTTCTTTCCTTCCATAAACCAATTCTTTGAGGGAAACTTCATTTACCTTGAAGACCTGCCATCTGACACCAGGGATATCGCCCATCGCACCACCCATAGATCCACCAATACCCTCCAACATAACTTCATCGTGCTCGTCAACATAGTTCAAAGCTCCGTCTCGTGGCAAAAAAGCAGTTATCGATTTTCCATTCTTTATCAGCTGCACTCGTACACATTTTCTTACAGCAGAGTTAGGCTGTTTGGATTCTATTCCTACTTTCTCAAGTACTATCCCCCTGGCTTGAGGAGCGCCTTCTAATGGATTAGCTTTCTTGTCCAGCATGAGCATTCGCCTTTTGTAATATTTGTTTGACCATCTAAGCACCTTTCTCTTAGACTTCAAAACTCTTCCAGCAAATAATCCCAATGGTGATTTTGCCAATTATAATTCCACCTGATTGTTCCTGTTTGGAATTTGTTCCTCGCTAACTATCATAACAGTGGATATCTGAAAATACCTCTTTGCCAGTAGACGCGCCTTTTCAGCATTCCTGCCCTCTTTACCTACAACAACTCCTTTCTTGTTTGAATCCACCACGACCACAGCCTGCTTAGTACCATCAAATCTATTATTAATCTTTATTTCATTAATCATATCGGAATTCAGTACGTTACTTAGAAACTCAGAAGGATCATCGGAAAACTCAACCAGTTCCACTTTTCGAGCAACTACATTTTGGAGTTGTCTTATTGTGGCACCTCCTTTTCCTATTGCAAGACCCATCTGACCTTTATTAACTATGAAGATAACTCGATCCATCTTCTCATCTACTATACAATCTCTTGCTACTGCAGCCGTTACATTCTGAAACAATGACATTAGTCTCAATTCATCTGATGTGAGCTTAATCTTTTCAGTCATGTTTATTGATCTCTTAACAATTTCCTGACAAAAGAAGACAACATTGAATGACAATTCAAGCTCACAAATTAGTCACATTTAAGTCTTCATTTACAAAAATCCTTCGAGGTCGACTAGCCAAAGACTGTTGTTGGCCACCATTTGAAGTTAAAGTTTATCATGTTAACTCAGATAAATATCATGACCACAACAACCAAAATCCTGACCCCAACACAAATTTACAGGGTTTGTTATGATGCCATCGCTTTTGAGTATATTTCAAAGAATACTACCTGTTATTAATTCCCTTCGAGGATGTTCCTTATTTCATCATCATCTCCAATTTTCAAGGCGATAGCACTGACCCTGAATGGCCTATTGCAGAGTTTTCCCAATTGGAGGGAATTCCCGTTGTAATCAAAAATAGGAATTTCCGTTGCTTGTGCTTGCTCAATTATTTTTGATTTCATGGCTTCTGATACTGATTTTGTTAGTACAATTAGCTTCGATCCTTTTGTTGAATGCATCACTTCCCTTGCGCCGAACTTACACTTCTTTGCATCCAATGCGTCTTTAATTATCTTCTCGAGATTCCTCATTTTCCCTCACACTCATATATAGCTCTACCATGCCTGTACCAACCGGTACTGTTGCACCCACTATAACGTTTTCTGTGACACCCCTTAGAGATTCCACTTGCCCCTCCAATGACGCCCTTGCAATAGTTGGAACTGTTATTTCAAAAGCTGCCCTGGCAAGAACAGACGTTTTCGTCCCAGCAATACCATGTCTGCCAATTTGTTGCAAGTAACCTTTGGAAGTCATCAGATCAGAGACCAACATGATATGTCTTATGTCTACTTCGAGCCCTTGTTCTTCAAGCGTATTGGTTATTTCTTTCATTAACGCAGTACGAGCAGCCTCTATGCCCAGTGATTGCCAGATTTCATATACATTATTGGTAGTTATTCGTGTAGAATCGATCCCATCAACAAGTATAACCTTTGAAAGATTTGATCCCGCAGTCTGTATAACCCATTCATCATCTTGCTTTACAATAGTTACCCTCTCAATGTCTGGAACACCTTTTACTCTTGCATTAAGAAGTTTATTCTTTAGCGTTAACAAAGTTTGGGCGTCGGGTTCATCTGGAATTGTAATTTTTACTGTGTGCTTTTTCTCATTTAATGATACCTCGTATTTCTTCTTTGAGCCCTTGAAGACTTCATGAACGTCGTTCACAGAACAGCCTCTTTCCAATAGCTTAGAATCTGACAAATAGAAAGTTAGAACACCTGAATAATCAGTTTCGGTTTTTTCTATCAGATCACTGACTCTGGTAAAGATTATATCACGAGCTACTTCCAGTGCCTTTTCTCTGGAAACCTTGTGCTCCTCATCAAGAAAGATATCCATTGTGGGTGTTACTGGCTTCTTCCTTGCATCTACAAGCTCAATCAGCCTGGGTAGTCCGAGAGTAACATTTCTTTCTTTCACACCTGCGAAATGAAAAGTCCTAAGAGTCATCTGCGTTCCTGGTTCACCTATCGACTGCGCTGTCACAACTCCTACAGCCTCTCCTGGTTCTGCCATTGCTTTTTCTATTAAGTCTATGGCTTTCTTCACGACTTTTTCCGTCCCTTTCTTTGATAACGTATTTCGGTTGAGCGACGTTAGCAATTTTTCTGTCAGCCGAGGATTGAGATTTGGACCGTATTTGTTTAAAATTTCCGTAATTTCAGATTCTGAGGATTTCTTGCCTTCGTCCACTACCGATTCGCTTTCAATCACTCTGGAAATGTTGACTGCTTCTCCGTGATCACTTTTAGCTGGATCAATCCCATCTTCACCATACATATATTGAATAATATTACCATGCGGATCCCTAACAGTCTGGTCATATTCAATTTTCATATGTTCCAAAGCATTAATCAATCTGCGTTGCATGTAACCCGATTGTTGTGTTCTTACTGCGGTATCTACCAAACCCTCTCTTCCACCCATCGCGTGGAAAAAGAATTCTAATGGACTGAGTCCGTCACGATAGTTTGATTTAACAAATCCCTTCGAATCAGGATTTGAATCATTGACCTTGAAATGCGCTAGCGACCTTCCCAGATATCCTTTGTTAATTCTTTTGCCTCTTATTGATTGCTGGCCCAATGCTGCCGTCATTTGACCAATATTTAGAGTGGATCCGCGAGCACCAGTAGAAGCCATGATTATGCCCGAATTGTGATCTGGAAACGCTCTATCTGCAGTTTTTCCAGCTCTATCTCGAGCCCTTGAAAGCTCGTTGACTACGTAAAGCTCTAAAGCCTCTTCTGGAGATAATCCCCTTGTCAAAGGCAAGGAACCGTCCTCGTACTGTTTTATCAATTCGTACACTTTTTCGTATGCTTTTTGGATTACGCCACTTATTTCTGCCCTCGTCTCATCTTTCAGCCACAAATCAGAGTACCCATACGAGAAACCATTGTGCGTCAGATAAGTCTTCAAAACAATAAGTATCGAATCCAAAAATTTCTTTGCTGTATGGTTGCCGTAATCTTTGGCTATTCTATGCAATACACTGTCAGGTTCTTCTGCTCCAATGGATGCTTTATCAATGACTCCACTAATTAATTCACCGTTCTTTATGACTACATCTTTTCCTTCACCCTTAGAGGCTTTGTTCCATTTTGAGGTAACAATAAAATTGAAGTCACTAGGAAGAAACAAGGAGAACAATTGTTTTCCCGTATAGTATCGTTTGCCATCTCTTGTTTCCTTTGGTTCAGGAAGAACACCTGTATATCCCCCTACGAGCGCCAGGTTTGCAAATTCTTCTTCAGTTAATAGCGTAGTATCTTTGGTCAGAATAAATGCGCCAGTAATAAAATCCCTAATTGCCCCTATGATCGGACCTCCGTATCTTGGAGATATTAGTTGATCTTGTACTTTCATGAGCAACGCAGCTTCAGCTCTAGCCTCTTCACTTTGAGGCACATGTAAGTTCATTTCATCTCCATCAAAATCTGCATTGTATGGGGGACAGACAGCGGGATGCAATCTGAATGTTCTGTATGGAAGTACTCTTACGTAATGTGCCATTATGGACATTCTATGGAGTGAAGGCTGCCGATTAAAAATGACTATGTCGCCATCATGCAAATGCCTTTCAACCACGTAACCAGTTGACAAAGATTCTGCTAGAGTGTTTCTATCCGTGACATAATCTAATCTGATTTTCACTCCGTCCGGTCTAATAATGTAATTTGCTCCTGGAAATATATTGGGACCGTTAGATACCATGTTTTTTAATCGATCCAAATTCCAGTCAGTGATTGTCTCAGGTATCGTCAATTTCTTTGCCACATCTATTGGTACACCAACGTCTGATATCGCCAGGTTAGGATCAGGCGATATGACAGTTCTGCTAGAAAAGTCAACTCTTTTGCCTGAGAGTGAACCTCTAAACCTCCCCTCTTTTCCCTTTAATCTCTGCGTAAGTGTTTTTAAAGGTCTTCCCGACCTGTGATGCGCCTGAGGAATGCCTGACACTTCATTATCAAAATATGTTGTCACATGATACTGCAATAGGTCTACTAAATCCTGAACTATCAAAGGTGGAGTTCCTGCTTCTTTGCTCTCTTTTAGTCTCTGATTCACCCTTATTATATCGACTAATTTGTGCGTCAAGTCATCTTCAGATCTGATACCAGTTTCGAGAATTATTGAAGGTCTAACTGTTACTGGAGGCACTGGCAAGACTTGGAGGACAAACCATTCAGGTCTAGCAGTCTTTGGATCGTATCCTAGCAACATAAGATCTTCATCTGGGATATGCATCAATCGCTCACGAATAGTAATAGGCAGGAGACGGTTTTCACCAATATCTGTTTTTTCTACGAATATTGTAGGCTTAGTAAAGACCAATTCATACTGTTCCTTTTGACAATGCGGACAAATTTTTACTTTCTTAGCTTTCTCAATTATTTCATCTTTGATATTCTCGAGAGTGATAACAGCATACGCCGCCTTCGTCTCCCTGATCAGTTTGTACTTATCCAAGTCTTCCTTAGAGAGTTTGATTCGGTTGCATGATCTACAGGTAATGAGTAATAGCTTGTGAATATCATCGACAAATGCTATATGTAATACTGGTTCTGCCAATTCAATATGTCCAAAGTGTCCGGGGCATTTTGCAGAGGTATTACCACAAGTTCCACATTTTTGACCTGGTTCCAAAGTTCCCAGTCGATTGTCCATTAGACCTCCTTGAACGGGCATTCCATCTTCATCGTATGTCTCTGGCGCCGTCACTTCGGCGACGCTAAATTTTCGAACTTCTACAGGTGACCAAACACTAAATCTGATCCCGCCCAGAATTTTCATACTATCTTCCAATTTCTTTTCCTCTAAACTTTATCCCTTGCCAGCAATCGAGGAGCAATGTTCAAACTCATCATTTCCTGCAACAGAAGTTTAAAAGCATATGCAATAACCACGGAAGAGATCTTGGCTTTTTCTCCACAGACTCTGCAAATGTATCGCCTTTGCTTAACATCATAGTATGACAGTAATCCGCACCTCTCACATATGCTAACTTCAGCCTTATCAGACTCCTCAAGTAGTCTATCCTTGAGCATCATCGACGCACCATATGCGATAAGACAATCTCGTTCCATTTCCCCAAATCTCAGGCCTCCACCACGTGCACGTCCCTCAGTTGGTTGTTTCGTCAGCATCTGTACTTGCCCTCGTGCCCTGCTATGTATTTTGTCTGCTACCATATGATGAAGTTTTTGATAGTACACTACACCGATGTATACATCAGCTGGGAATTTCTTTCCAGTTCTCCCATCATACATCGTTTCCTTTCCAGTGTATTTGAAATCATATTTTTCAAGTGTGGCCTTCAGACTATCGAACTTTTCTCCCACGAACGCAGAACCGTCTACTGGTTGGCCCCGGAGTGATGCAGCTTTACCACCTAGTGATTCCATAAACTGTCCTACCGTCATCCTTGATGGAAACGCATGAGGATTGATCATTATATCCGGAACTATCCCCTCTTCCGTATAAGGCAGGTCTTCTTGAGATACAAGCATTCCAACGACACCTTTTTGACCATGCCGAGATGCAAACTTGTCACCAATCTCTGGTATACGCATATCTCGTACTCTTATTTTATACATCTTGCCACCCTCTACCGATTGAGTCATGACAACTGAATCCACAACACCATTTTCTGAAGGCCTTACTCCTACAGATGTATCTCGACGGTAAGGACCCTTAACCTCAAATTCCTTGTATTCTTCCATGAATCGCGGCGGAGAAGTTCTACCAATAAGGATATCGCCGCCATTCACGATCGCCTCATGCATTATTGCGCCGTCTTGTTCTAATAACCTGTACGCCTTTTCTCCCCTGTATCCCCTAATATTTGCATCTGGCGAAGGGAGTTCAAATGTGTCCTTCATTCCGCCGGGATATTGCTTTGCTTCTGCTTCATAAACTCTATAAAAGAAAGTCCTACCCAACCCCCTGTCAACGGCAGACTTGTTGAAAACGACAGCGTCCTCAATGTTATATCCTTCATACGGCAATACTGCGACTATACAATTCTGACCTGTTGGACGGTCATCCAATCCTAAGAGGTTTATGGCTTTGGTGGTGACGGCAGGTGTCTGTGGGTATAACATAAAATGCTGTCTTACATAAGTACTTGCATTCATCAACGGCGTGGAAAAGCCTAAGCTCTGTTTTGCCATTGCGCTTTCGTAAGTGTTTCTTGGGGATTGATTATGTTCTGGATACGGAATTATGGAGGCGCCCACACCTAAAATGGAAGAGGGAAATATCTCAACATGAGTATGCTCAGATTGCAAAGACGGAATGTCTAGAGATATAAAACAATTCTCTTCTTCATTCGCATCTATCAATTCAATCATTCCCATGTATAGCAAATCATTCCAAGACAAGAACTTTTTATGGATCTTCTCTCCCACTTCCACTGACAATATGGGCTTGCCTTCCTTGACTATGGCCAAAGGCCTCGTGACTCGCCCAGCGTTGCAACTGATGTGTAATCTCTTTGTAGCGTTTTCGTTCCTCGGTGAGGACAGAAAAATTCCAATATGCGGATGTATCTTTCCAGATCTACGCATAGTCCTCAAAGTGTTCGTAAGATACGAACCATCCTCCGAGTAACCGATAAGCCTTCCGTCTACAAATATTCGAGTACCGCTTCGCTTTACAACATCAGTAGCCTCATCCACATGGTGAACACCTAACTCAAAGAGCTTTTCAACTAACTCAGCGGCTGAGACACTCACAGATATAACAGCAGATAATGCGAGATTCTTTACAAGTCCACAATTAGAACCTTCTGGTGTCTCAGCCGGGCATATTCGTCCGAAGTGGGTAGAATGAAGATCTCTTGCTTCAAAATTTGGTTGGCTTCTACTCAGTGGAGACTGTATTCTTCTGAGATGACTTATTGTAGACATATAATTAGTCCTATCAAGAAGCTGCGTCACACCTACTCTCCCTCTGCCCCAATTCCCAGTGGCAATAGCATTGTTTAACTTGTCTGATATTATTCCTGGCCTAACCGCAGCTGCTACAGCATTGATTCCTCGCTTTTGACCTGAACGCTCTAATTGGTATTTCATATCTCTGACTAAATTTCTAAACGCGGTTCTAAACAGATCAGCAAGCATTTGACCTGCAAATTTTATAACCTTGTTTCCGTAATGATCTTTATCGTCAGCATTAATTAATCCAAGGCGGAGTTCAATTAATTTAGATGATGCCTCGCCCAGGAACAATGCTTTTTCGTGTCTATTGTCAGGATTTTTGCCAAGATGAGGCAGAAGTCCCCAATCTAAAAGTGTTTCAGCTCTTTTTATTTGAAACTCTTCAAGCATTCCTGGCGCAATCCTTTTACTTATGTAGACGATTGCGTCTCTACTTGTGACTATCTCACCCGCTTTTTCAAATGATGGCTCTAATTCGTCTTGGATCACCTCTAACAAGGATACTGCGTTAGCAATGTCCTTATCAGACTCTAGACCCAACGCCCTTACTAGCGTAATAAGTGGGATGTCCACAGGAGAACCGGGTATCTTCGCTACCACAGACCCGTCTGGACGCATTATAAGTTCCAATTTTGCTCTATAACCTACAATCGACGAGTAAACTTTTGCTTTGAATAGGGTGTTTCCAGAAGTTTCCTCAGTGTCAACAATAATTTTATTATATGATAAATCCTCTAGCCCCACAATCACCCTCTCTGAACCATTAATCACAAAGTATCCTCCCGGATCCTTGGGATCCTCGCCTAATTCAATTAACTTTACCTCAGGCAGGTTATGTAATATACAGGCATTTGACTTTACCATCACTGGCATATCTCCAATATGAATAAATCTAGATTCCAAAACCTTTCCATCCTCAACTATGCTACATTCTAGCATAACAGGTGAAGCATATGTGAGATTCCTGAGTCTGCCTTCTACAGGTGCTACATGTGTAATTGAACCGTCCAATTCCATAATCCGCGGTTGTTGCAATTTTATTTTTCCGAGCCTAATTTTGTACGGATATTCCGCAGTCTCGATTTCAATTTCGGCCACTTCATCTATAATGCTTTGAAGGCCACGCTCCATGAATTCATTATATGAATTGAGATGTTGTCTTGCAACACCTTCTCGACGGAGTATATCATGAATTATTGACCACATATCAGGCAAAGTTTCAGACATCTCTTAATATCCCTCTACAACGTACCTGTAATATACACTTTCACCTGACGTCGGTGACTTTCTAGTAATCTTTATTATGTCCCCAGGTCTTACGTCAATACCTTCAAGTCCCTTATCATCGATTAGTATATAGGGTAATTGACTAGGTTTTGCATTATACTTTTTTAGAATTCCTTCAGCTTCCGCGTGACTTAACATTTCATGCTTTGGCTGATAAATATGATTAGCTATTACCACTTTTTTCTCTTCAACCGACATGTTCAAGCTTCTCCAGAAAGTTATAATAAAAATAAGTCATCTCTGAATTCTATTTTCATTCGCGAATATATTCCTTTTACTATTGCTCTTTTGCTCTCAATCACATACAAGTTAGAGGATTGATTATTCGTTCTTTCCAGGATTGTCAGAGGCCTTCGGAGGGATTTGAACCCTCCTCAAGCGGTATCTGTCAACAGAATAGTGCTTCCGTAGCCCACAGCCGCCTATACTGACCAGGCTATACTACGAAGGCCTCTGGTTTGTGTTCTCAGGTTCATTATATAATTGTTAGAAGGTATTCCACACTTTTGACTGCTCAAGATAATAATTTGTAGGCACCGTTCCATGCAAATGAAAACCGGAAATATCTGACCACTTTACCCCAATCATAGAAGAAATTAGCTTCCTTTTGCATTCTCGTGAATCAAGACGATGGGAGCTACTGCGTGAGCCGATATCTTATAATTATAGTGTGACGTACACGTACCTTCATATTTTCACGTTGCCATTTCAAGGACTTCATGCATGGTCTCATCACTGGTGACTAAAACCTCTATTGTTTTTTCGAATGTAAATCAGCATTTTTTTTGTTTACACGTAGCAATCTAGTGGTTTTGGTATTCATTTGAATGTTCAAACTCAAAAGTTTAAATGCAATTTGAATTATCGACTTTTATGAGCTGTTCTGACGAATATGTTTCTCATACGTACTCAAACAATCTCGTACAAATATCTCCTTTAGCGCAAGCAAAATTAAAAAAAGCAAAGTATGGTGTATCCAATCATTCTGCGGTTGAACTTTGTCATTGGACAAAAAAATCCTTTACAAATGAAGGCCAGTGCTACAAACACAAATTTTACGGGATTTCTACACATCGATGCATGGAAATGACACCAGCAGCACTAAACTGCGAGAATAGGTGCGTATATTGTTGGCGTCCGGCAGAGTTTTACGATACCCTAACTATGCCCGAAGATGCAGTAGACGAACCAGAGGTCATAATACAGAACCTCCTACAGGAACGGAGAAAGTTGATTATAGGTTATTTAGGCAATAAGAAAGCTGACATCAGTAAGGTCCATGAGTCCCTTCTTCCAGAACACTATGCAATTTCTCTTTCAGGTGAGCCTACGATGTACCCAAAATTGCCTCAGCTAATAAGGTATCTTAAAACACTAGAGAATACCAAATCAATCTTTCTTGTTACCAACGGACAAGAGCCTGAAATGCTTTATAGACTTTCCAACGAAAATGCATTGCCCACACAAATTTATTTATCAAGCAATGCTTCCAATAAGAGAATGTTTTATAAAATAAATAGGCCACGATATAAGGATGCTTGGGAGCGATGGCACAAAAGCCTTCAGTACTTGTCCCAGGTTACTACCCGCACGGTCATGAGAATGACGTTGATTAGAGGTTATAACGATTCATTACAATTTCTCCACGAATTTGCAAATAAAATTTGTTCTGGCAATCCTCATTTCATAGAACTAAAATCTTACATGCATGTGGGCATGTCTACAAAACGCCTAGAAGCATCACAAATGTTAGAAATGGAAGAAATACGACAATATGCGAATGCATTATGTGGTTTGTTACCCGAGTTCACCATTATGGATGAAAGCGAAATATCGCGAATAGTAGTCCTACAGAACCAGCACAGATTCGTAGACAGGTGGATACAAGGATACGAAAAATAGTTGAATTTTAGGTCTTTTCGAAGCGTAGAATAACATATTGCAATGGTGTCATGAACTCATCTTGAAGATAATTTGATGCCTAGATTTAGACTGGTTTAACGGCTATTGCTCAGATTATGTTTGATACACCCACGTGAGATTCGAATAACTTTGACAGTCAGTGTAACCCCATAGTATACGCCATTTCCTCATCCTAGTAGATTTAAGGCAGAAAGTGTGAGTAGCATCAAAGGTATGAAGTACATCTTCCTGAGTGGTTTTAGATGGGTTGACGTGCCCAAATCGTTACCAAGCAATATTTATGGGACCTAGAAATGTGCGTGAAAGTAGAAGGCTAATTCCCGTTTTTAATGAAATAGGAATAAGGAACAACAAAGGAGGAAGCAAAAAACAGAACGTATCTTGGCCGATACCCGTTATCATACGTCTCTAGGAATGATATATCTCTACAACTTGTGTTTTGGAGGCCAATTAAAGGAAACGAGGAATGCAAAACTAAAACATGGAAAACTCCATATACATACAATACTAATGAAATATTCAAATGAGTTCCGTATACCACTCTATGAATTTTCCTAGCGCCTGACTTCTGTGTGATATATCATTCTTTTTTTCAATACTCATTTCGCCGTACGTTTTGATGTAGGCCTCACCGTTATGGTCCAAAGGGATAAAGATTGGATCATAGCCCCAACCATCTTTTGCAATCACCGGACTTATAACCCCGCTAACCGCTCCAGTGAAGATACGAGTACTTGCTCCATTGTTAAATACAATAACCGTTTTGAATGTAGCTGATCTATCTGTTTTAGAAGATAACAGATCCAAGATTCCCAAATTTCCAATCGTTCGGAGAACATATGAAGAATATGATCCGGGGAAATCATTTAGGGAGTGGATGAAAAGTCCGGTATCTTCAACTATCAATTTTTCTTTTATAACTCTATATGCTGCAACAGCCTTTTCCGTTGCGATTTCCTCTAGCGAGTCTGATTGTATCTCGCGCAATTCTAGTCGGAATAAGTCAACTTTAATATTAAATTTGCCCAGAAAGGCATCTACTTCCTTGAATTTACTTACATTAGAACTGGCAAACGTGATTTGATTCATTCATTGGTCTCCTGAAAGAGATAATATTTCATAAAGGAAATTTCTCTGAATATCCAAATATTGACTCGATAGCAAAAAGTGATTGGTCTTCATACGGTCAGGAAACTTCTGCATACCTACATCTGAAATCTATTTCCTCTAAAGTTTTTAAGATTTTCTGTAGTTCTTGACCCGGGATACTGTAGCCCTTCAGAAAGCTCTCATAAAAGTTGTAGAAATCAGAAGGATACATACTATTGAGAATTTCTTTTAGCAATCTGATATCTACCGCCTTATCCTCTATTCGGTTTGAATGGTACGAAAGACCAAAATCTATTATTACTAGATCCTTTCCCAAAATGAAATTTGATGGAGTTAGGTCTCCATGGATGATATTATTACTGTGAAGAATTGATACACATTGACCCATCTTGAAACAAATCGGCTCTTTTAGTACATCCTTTGCGTTCATCCCGTTTATGTATTCCATAATTATTTCTGCTCTACTAGTATCCACTAAATAGATAAATGGCGTTCTTAAACCCATATCTTTGGCAAGTGAAATCATTCTGGCTTCGTTAATTGTCCTCTGTTTTCGTATAACTGCATCCAAAATTTGTTGGCGATAAGATTTAGGAATTCTTATTTTTGAAATGGATTTCTTATCGAATAATCTTGATAGATATATGTTTGATTCTGCCCCTTTCGCTAAGAGCTTGATGTACTGGTGCAATGGTAATATATCCAATTAAATCAAATAAAAATGTGGTACCTGAAGTAGATCCAAATCCCGGCGAAAAACTGATAGATGAAGAAGATTGTGCAGAAAATAGGCTTGGCAATGGGATACTAACTTTGACTAATCAAAGATTGATATTTGAAAAAACAGAAGGTCAACTCGCAACTCTTTCAAAGAAGGTGGGAAAATTATTGTTAGACATCCCATTAAATAGAATAAAAGCAGTCAAATCTGAAGGAATCATATTGACCAAAGTGGTAATAGTTACTGATGATGAGAATTACAAATTTAGCGTTTTGAGCAGTGGTAAGTGGGCCAAAGAAATAAGACATCAGGCAGAAATGTTTCCAAAATAACAAATTAGTTCTTCCAGTAGAGATCCACTTTGTCCAACCGCCAAGATTGTCTGATAAACGACTCTGAGATGTCAGTTTGACTATTCTTGTTAGAAACATAAATCAGTGTTCCGGTCCAGGCTATCTGTACACCGTTATCTCCAGAATATTTTATCGGACAAATTTGAAACCGAACATCATGTCTGATGCATGCTGCCTTCAGTATTTCTGCTAGCCTCTTATTTGCTGCGACTCCTCCTACAACCAACAATTCCTTTTTCCCTGTGGCAACAAGTGCACGTTCTAAAGTTTCAGAAATCATTGCAAATGCTGTTTCTTGAAGAGAGAAACAGAGGTCATTAACTGGACGTCTAGAGCTATGCAGTCTTTTCAACGCAGATAATAATCCAGAAAACGTTACATCATTACCTTTAACGCTGTAGGGCAATAGAAAATATTTCTCTGTAGATTCTCTTGCTAGCTGCTCAATCTTGGATCCGCATGGTGATGAAAAACCAAGATATCTTCCAAATTGATCAAACAGCTGTCCTAGAGTAATATCAAGAGTCTCGCCAATGACTCTCCATCGACGCTCAGCAAAAATTGCTGTCAGGGTGTGGCCACCAGAAACCAAGAGTACCAAAGGATCGTGAGCTTCCGTCAAAGATATTCCGAGCTCTATGTGGCCTACGGCATGGTTAACCGGGATCAGCGGCTTGTTGTAAAATGATGCTATAGATCTCGCTGCGACAGCGCCGACTCTCAAACATGGCCCTAGACCCGGGCCAGCAGAGTAAGCCACAATAGACAAATCGGTACATTTTATCCCCCCGATCCGTAATGCTTCCTCGATGATTCTTGCTGATACGGAAGCATGATGTCTCGAGGCTTCTCTCGGATGGATTCCCGAACCTGCCGGCGCGATATATGTGCTCCTGACGTCAGATACTATAACTGGTTTTTGGTTGTGATCAGAATAATCTGTTACGGAGCTTGCAAAAGTGTGAGCGGTACTTTCAATTCCCAGACATAGCATATCGATCCCTAGCTCCTGTTTAAGGCAGAGACGATCTTAATGACATCGTTATTCTTAAGATGATAGTCAGCTCCCACTCTCTTCTTTGTCCTTACGTCTATTGCAAAAAGAAAGCCCTTTTCCAAATCTTTATGAACCATCGCAGCCAGATGCTTCGCGGTAGTACCTTTGTCTACCAAGTAGGCTTCAGGTAATATGTTACCCTTCTTGTCCGTCAATCCTATTTCATTTTCGACAGGATAAACAACTATTTTCTCTAATATTTCGAAGCAAATAGTGTTGATAACTTGTTGAATGCCTGTTGATCCATACTTCTTAATAAATTTTGAAACCACCCCGAGTACATGGCTTTGTTTTTCCGTCACATTCGACGTATTTCTTATTTCAAATGAATTGTCTCCTGGAAGATAATGAACGATACCATTCTTCGATGCTTTTTTCAACAGTGACTCGCCTTCAGATGTGCAAGGAATCACCCAAGTATGGTTCTTAGATATTGCTTGTATATTCAATTCTGCTGTAGAAATGTCTGCCTTGTTAGCTGCTATCACCATTGGTTTTGATTTTTCCCTAACCATTTTGGTGAAAAATAAAATGTCCTGCTCTGTCCATGCATTAATTTTCTTGATTTTTAAGCCGGTAAGGTTCAGGGCCGAATCAATAGCAGATTCACTAATGCCCAATCCCGATAGCCTTTTTTTTAAGATTTGTTCATTGGATTGATTTGTGGACGCCGCATCCTTAGTAGTTGTGCTCAAGTCACGTTTTATTATGGACATTAACCAAAGATCAAATTCTTCTTCGACGAAATTGACGTCTTTAGATGGATCATATGAACCTGGAGAAGAAGATCTTCCTTCTTGATCGGTAGACCCAGAAACATCCACAACATGAACCAAAGCATCCACTTGACGTGCGTCGTCCAAGAATTGATTTCCAAGTCCTTTCCCCATGTGTGCACCGGGTACGAGTCCAGCTACATCCAGAATCTGGACGGGAATAAATCTAACGCCATCAATACAGATAGAGTGAATGGGATTATCTTTGATTCCGAATTCCGTACACACACATCTTTGTCTAGCATAGCATATACCAATATTAGGTTTTATCGTTGTAAAAGGATAATTCGCAGTCTCAACGCTCAGGTCAGTAGCAGCATTGAAAAAAGTAGATTTGCCTACATTTGCCTTTCCTATGAGACCGATTTGCATCATAAGAAATTGTGGCGTCCTAAATTAATGTCTTAAGATTTTGCAAGGGTAAAGAGCCCCAAAATATCAACAAATATTCACACAGAATTTATTTCGGAGTTAATATTTTCATTCTAGTTGGCGGGCATACTTGCTATTTGTGACCTATCACCCTCACTTCATAGAACACCTTCATACTTCCTGCAATCCATGAGGATGCTCCAACATCGAGGGAAAGCCTACTGGAAGATGACGACAGGCGATTTTGTTTTTGATGGCGATGGATCTTTTCCCCGTGATGAACACTTTAAACACGTATTTAACGACGATAAAAATGACTCTTCTATAACAATAGGATACTTATCCAAAAGATCTCCAAGGTTTTCTAGTATGAAAGAGATTCTCGCAATAATCGATGGATTTCTGATTGACACGGACAAGCTGCACGTTCATCCTTATGTTGGACAAGCAAGGGAGAAGGACTCTCTCTTTAAAATATATCATATTTTTAAAAAATTATTATTGGAGCGAAGCCAGCCTGAAAGAGCTTGCGAATTCTTGGATAGGCATCTTCGGGGCAACATGATAATAAAAGAAAATGACGTTGTCTATGCTTACCGCGAAAGTACAGGATTTAAGCCTCTTGTAAAGGGAAGAGACTCTAGAAATTCCTTGTTCATGGTGGCATCTGAAAATTCACTAGGTACCTTTCTCCAAGATGTTAATTTTGAGGATATAAAGCCTGGACAGCTATTAGCACTGAATCTGAATAACGGACTAGAGATCATTTCTTCCCTACCAATGACACGTACAATGTTGGATCCTTTTGAGTTTGTCAGAGAATCACATGCAGCCGCATTCATTAATGGCAAAAGTGTTTACGAAGCAAGAAAAAGGATGGGAAAGACGCAGGCAGATTTCCTCGGAAAAGAGATCAATATTGAGTCGGCATTTGCTGAGCCCGATTATCCAAGACCCATGACGCTCGGATTTAGCACTGAATATCAGAGATATCATAGTAATTTTGTTACTTCAGAGGGGATAATTAATGATAGATATGATGACACTGACCATATGACTGACTTTTCCGAGCACGTCAGCAAGAATAAGTTGCTGGCTTCAAAGAAGTCGTTAAAATTTGTTCTGAAAGGTTCAATTACTGGCAAAAAAATTGCGAGCATTCAAGGTACAATTCAAACAGGTGATACGGTGAAAGAATCAATATATTACTTGAGAAAAGCGGGTGCGAAATCTATAACTGTCATAGTAAGCTATGTTCCAACTGTCGATGGCCGCCAGGTTGGACTTTATACACACAATCGCGATTTAATTGCTCACAAGTATGTAGGGACGGTTCCATCGATTGAAGAGTTGAATCAACGCATAGCAAAGGAGACAGGCGCTGACTCGGTTTTCTACAACAGTCCTTATATTCTATCTAAAGGTATAGGTATTTCTGAACAGGAATTATGGTTCCCAGAGTGGGTCAGATTTCTGGATTATGAAGCACACTAATGTCAGCAAAGAAGGATTTTGATATTAGTCGGTGGCAAAGGCGGCCAATTCGGATTGTAAAGATAACTGAAAAAATCCTTTTCTTTCAAGAAGTAGAGGTCAGATCTCTTGAGCTTAGACAATATTTTCCCCATTCAGAAGGTCAAGGCGCAGACACATGTCTATACACTGTCTTCATACAAACCAATCTTGGGTCCGTCGAAATGAAGTATATCGAATCGCGTTGTAACAGTCAAGAATTGGACAGAATATGTTTTCTATTGAAGGATCTGATAGGATTAAGTTCGCTGATAAACAGGATGATGATTGAATTAGAGTCATATCGTCGCTAGCTTAGCTATTTTTAATCACGGCCTAGTGTGTCTCAGGACCTTCAACTATGAATTTAGAATAGGTTCGCTAAAAGCGACTTAGGAAATATTCAATATCAAGGAAGGGTTATTGTTTTAATAAGATATATGCAGTCCCATTTTACCATTTGAAGTGTTTATTAATTTTATCTTGCATTTGATATGTTCCGTGGATTTCATTCCATCAGGTATACAGGTTTAACTAAATCTGCTATATCGACCCAACACCTAGCTATTTTATCCATAGTGGATGTGGCATTAATTGTAGACACCACAAATTTATGGCTAGAGATTTTTCGACCTATATACTCATGACTAATTAACTTTAGAATTTCGTTGAACTTGGAATAAAGACCAATAACTTGTAATGAAGCGTCAATGTTTCTCTCGATGAACCCTTTCACCGATTGCTCGTGCATTTTGAATATAATGAGATTGGCATTTTGAATGAGTTCAGCAATATGATTATCCACTTGAAAAGAAGATAAAAATGAGGAAAGAGAACAAATATGATCACCGGCGCTCTCTAAGTGGTTGGCAGCTATCCTATAGTCCAGGAGGTCTATGTTCGTAAGATTTAAACTCGAAGCAAGCTTCCTGTCCATCATCGCACTTCTCATCAATCTAACAATCAAGAAATATTGTCTATCCACTTCATCATCTCGTTTTCTAATCAGATCCCCTATTGTGTCATTATTCTTAAGCAGGGAAGAAATCGTGTCCCGATGCATGCCCCCGATAATTGAGCTCATTCGTTTCAATATCTTTGAAACTTCCATAGAATGTGAATCCAACAAAAACTGAATTGTGATCTTGAAACTGTCCTCATCTACTATTTCTAAGCCCACCAGCTTTCTTATTACAGATTTTATCTGTTCTCTGTTTTCATAGTTTATCGGAGATATTCCCTTTATTTGTATCAGGTCATAACCTAACAAATACGACCCGTAAATCTGATTCAATAATTTTTCGGTCGAAAGACCAGCAAGCAAGATATTAACTTCTTTTAGTATCTCCCTTCTTGTATCGGTAGGAAATATGGAAATCGAATTATCATTATTGGTCTCGACTGATACTACATCACCTTTTTTTAGAGTATGGGTTTTGATCCATTCTACTGGTAACGAAATTAGCATGCTGCTTCCAATTCGTTGCAATCTACGTTCTGAGCGTGACATCAGTTAATTTAAACATATTTATACTAATTAAACGTTATTCTTATATTAAATAAAATTATATATTTATCGATGTTCGTCGAACTAAATCGTCCGGTCGCAATATCACAAGCTTCCAGCCCTTCTCACATTACTGGGTTTTACCACAAAATGTTAGATTCTCAATCCATGCTTAACACAGGGTCAATTGGTGCGGGCATATCTCTGAGTCAAGGTGTCACAACCACCGTCAAAATTTATGACAATGTTGACAAGCCCACCCACGGAATTTCAATTAATGGAAAATTGGTCAGCGATGCAGTTGTTTCGAACAATGTGTTAGATGAATACCTAAAACTTGCAAAAAAGTCATTGCATATTTCAGTAAGTCATGAAACTGGCATTCCAATAGGATATGGTCTTGGCACGAGTGGTGCCGGTGCTCTAAGCCTTTCGTATGCACTCAATGATGCTCTCTGTACCGAGCTTTCTCTAGATCAAGCTGCTCAGATTGCTCATTGTTCTGAAATATACTGCAATACAGGCCTAGGTACGGTGATATCTGAATTTACGGGTGGACTTGAATTACGGACTCGAGCTGGTGCGCCCGGAATAGGAACCGCTGAAAAAATTCCTTTAGAAAATAAATCGGTTATTGCATTATGTTTGGGGCCGATGTATACTGCCAATTGCTTAAAGACTCAAAATGATGTCTTTACAATGAAAGCTTTGGATTTTTTAAAACAACTTTCGATATCCAAATCAGTTGATGATTTTCTTCGACTATCCCACAAGTTTGCAGTTAATATTGGGGCTATTAATGCAAAATGCGAAGCTCTAGCTGAATTATTGAAAAGTAAAGGTTATGATTGCAGCGTGGCATTGTTTGGCGAAACTATATTCACAGTTGTTTCAGATAACGAAATCGAATGCGTATTGCAAATACTCAAAGATCATTCTGGACACTCTATTGTTTCGAAGGTGGATAATTTTGGCGCCAAACTGTTAACAAATAAATGAATTGACAAACAGAATACCTTCAAAACATCCAAGATACTTGTCTCTCAGAACAAGAGAAAAGCTGGTTGACGGGTTAAAAAGGGGATTGGTAGTTACTCACGGACTTATTGCTCATGGAAGAGGTGAAGCGTTTGATTATCTTTTAGGAGAACACACAAGTCAGAACGCACTGTGTGCGGAAAAAGTTGCTTCTTGTTTGTTGTTAATCTCCAAGACTCCTGTCATATCAGTAAACGGAAACGCAGCTGCGCTCTGTAGCAAAGAGATTGTAAAATTGAGCAAACTTACTAATGCATCTATAGAAGTTAACTTATTTCACCAGAACCAGAAGAGATCTGAGGTCATTGCCAAAACGTTGATCAAAGATGGTGCAAACGAAGTTTTGGGAGTAAACTCGAAATCGAAATTTGCTATGAAAGAAATCTCAAGTGGTAGGAGATTCGTGGATAAAAGTGGAATTTTGAATGCCGATACTGTATTTCTTGCAATCGAAGATGGGGACAGAACGGAAGTGCTTACTTCTCTTGGAAAGACTGTGATTTCTGTTGATTTAAATCCGCTATCCAGAACTGCGCAATCATCTCACGTTACCATAGTAGATAACATAACCCGGGCCATTCCAAATATGATTGATTTTGCAATAAAATTTGCAAAGAAAGAAATATCAGAATTGTCGGCACTCGTGTCGGAATTTGATAATAAGCGGAATTTAGTACAGTCAACCAAATTAATTAGGCATGGATTGTAAAATGTCGTCAAATGACAAAATAGACATCAATAATAAAGTACCTATTTTGACGAAACTTACGGTTAATGATATATTAAGAAAAAAAAATGAAGGGCGTAGGATTGCAATGATTACAGCCTACGACTATTGTATGTCAAGGATTTGTGACTATGCAGACATTGACATTATTTTGGTTGGAGACAGTGCTGCCACTGTCATGCTAGGCTACAAAAGCACAAGAAAGACAACTATGGAAGAGATGTTGGTTTTCTGCAGGGCAGTAAGTAATGGAACAAAAAGAGCTCTTATTGTTGGAGATATGCCTTTTGGGTCTTATCAAACTGGAATGGACAATGCTGTTATCAATGCAGTCAGGTTTATGCGTACTGGCTGTGATGCTGTAAAACTCGAAGGAGGTGTTGAGGTTGTATCAATAGTTAAAAGATTGACAGAAATGGGGATTCCTGTAATGGGTCACATAGGTTTGAAACCTCAGACAACCTCATTAACTCGTGGGTTTGATTCACATGGAGCAACGGCAGAGGAAGCAGTCAAACTTATAGAAGAATCCAAAGCTTTGGAAGAAGCTGGAGCATTTGCAATAGTTCTCGAAAAAGTAACAAGTGAAGTAGCTGAAATCATTACAAGCCGAAGTCACATTCCAATAATCGGTATAGGTTCAGGACCAATGATCGATGGACAGGTTTTAGTACTGCATGATTTGCTCGGGCTTTACAATGAATTCAACCCCAAGTTTATCAAGAGATATTTAGACCTATCGAAATTGATTGGCAAGGCCATTACACAATACTGTTCTGAAGTCCGAGAGGGAATTTTTCCCAATGAAGGTCATACATATCATATGCAAAAGGGAGAGAAAGAAAAACTTCAAAAAATAGTAGGTCATCAATAAAATTAACTTGTCAAGCAAAGGCATCAGAACTATCAAAAGTGGTGATGGAGGTCATCCGTCAAAGGATATAGTAGGGTCTGAAAGTCAGTTGCTTCGTTCGAAAAGGATTGTTCTATGTATCACAGGGAGTGTAGCTGCATATCGTGCAATTGATTTGAGCAGGTTATTGATGCGTCATGGTGCTGAAGTTTATCCAGTAATGACGACTACAACAAGTTCGAAATTTTTAACTGAAGAAATGATGCGGTGGGCTACGGGCAATAAGGTTGTTACCACCCTTACTAGCGATTTAGAACATATTGACTTAGCTGATTATGACAAGTCCGATATGGTGATTGTATATCCTTGTACCGCTAATACAATTGGAAAATTTGTGAATGGGATCGATGACACGCCTGTTACCTCGGTACTGAGTGTCGCGTTCGGATCTCGAATTCCTATTCTGATTGCCCCTGCAATGCATCGATCAATGTATGAAAATGAAATCATTC
>JBBRRH010000008.1:0-59128 GCA_038201105.1 Nitrososphaera sp.
TGAGTATGTTTCCTTGTTTACCCTCACTTTGTCCACTATACTTGGTGAATATATATCCAGTCGGTATCTCTTCAACATCAAACCCATTCTTCCTGATATTTTCAATATCTTCTGTTATCATTCCGGTTTGTGATTGAACTTCCTGCTGTATAAGTTGTTGTGTCTATTCTCTAGACCATTGCATCTTCACTATAAGATGTGTAATTTCTCAGCACATGACTTATGATAATATCCCCGCCCATTGTCGTTACTCACCACAATATCTGATAATGTAATACTTATTTTGCATCGATGGCACTTCCCATTTTGTTTCTTTTGAATGACAGAAAATATTCGAGTACGAAGTTGTGGCATCTTTAGATCAATGACCGCGTTCATAGTATCTCCTGAATCTTGTATTTATTATATATGAGTAGCTCGCGAACATTAGTCTTTTGTCAGATCTCCTTCCATCATGGAAACCTTTTTTAGTCTACCATTATTACGGATAGAAAGATTAAGCTTCGTTTCCCGAAATTCCTTCTTGGCTCTGATTTCAATAATTCTGGACAATGCAGGGAACTCTATCTGGCTATCTGTTAAACGGGAAGTCAAGATTATGAATACATCCTTAATTTTGTGTAACTATGTTACTATTTGAGATACTAAACTTTCAGCTTCGACAACATTGATGTAGGGATCTTGATAGAATTGATCTAATAAACCTGAAACGACTACTACCTTTGGTTTGTATAACTGTATTCTCTTTGGTAAGTCGTAGATTATAGTATGGGTCAGTTGGTAAATCGTGAATTGTCGGCTAACCAGCACCTTATGTAATACGTTTTTGTGATGGAGTCCATACTCTCGCAATATTAACATAAAGATATGGACTTGAGGAATTATCCGCATCTATTACTAATACATTTTCTGCATTAATACCACCATGATTGCGTGGCAGCAAAGATCTAACAACAATCCTAGTTGATAAGGCGTTTGTGTATCTTGTATTGCCAAAAATCCCAATCATGTCATCTAGGTGCAATTGTAGCTTTGAATCTAATTTATCAATGCCAAAGGTAAATCTATCACGATATTCGAGTGCAGTTTTGAACTTTGGTAGTTCTAGCAGGGTTGGCTGATGAAACTTCGATTTTATTTCACTGTTTAATATTTGCAAAATGACAAGTCATTCGCTACATGTCACTACAGTCTAGTGAGTAGCCACAGTTTACACATACAAGTTTACACAATCTTGGGGTCAATTGACACCTATAACACTTCATGAAACAATTTCATCTTTCATTGGTTTCAGTTGATTGCAGTATTCACAGACAAAAGATCATGATGGTAACTACTGGACTACATGTAAAGACAACAGTTGCAGTCTTCACATCCATAATAAGGCGAATCATAAGTGGAACTGAGTGTCATAATGCTCTGACATGATGGACATTCAATTTCGTTTTCCAACTCATTGTTGTCTGCCGATTCATGTGTTATTTCCGTCACTTTGAAGTCGAACTGCGGTTTCTCTAGTTGCTGACCACTTCGCTTCTTTGTCATTAATGACACAACATGCGAGATACATTTAAGATATAGAACACCCTAGACTGAGGGAGGGGAAGCAGCTCCTATTATCATACTTCATACTATCGTTTCATCATACGGTCTATTCTTATAAAATTTTGTAGTTTAGGGGATTAATATTGATGATTACTGATATCCGAAAACTAACAAGTCGTAGCCCGATGTCTTTAGAGTACCTTTTACGAATCCCCTAAACTCATTGTCTGGATTCCACGCACACTCTCGACCGAACAAAACCACGGTGTTAAATCTCCCCGTCGCGGGGTGATCAGAATACATCTTTCCACACTTTATGCAGATATTTTCAAAATCCTTAATTCTCTCAGTCACTATATTTTCTTCCCATCCATAGTACTTAAGTCAGATCCAAAGAGGGAGTACATCTTATCGATGTCCTTTTCTAGTAGTTTACACGAATGAATCCCATGACATTCGTCACTAGATCTGTATTATCACGCATGGTTATTGTAGTTACTCTTACATCGTTTGTGTGCATGTTATGTGTTTCAAATAACTTGATTGTTTTTGGAGATAAAAAACAGATTACTCTAACTTTGGATAAATCGTCCTTTGCACCCCTCTCAACTGTCAAGGGGAATCAATTGAGTATTTCAGTGAAATATCAGGTCAATGACATGTCAGTGGCAGGTGAAAAAATTAACGGTCTGATGAAAATCTATTCTCCCAATGGAACATTGATACACTCTACTTCATTTCCAAACGGCTTTGATGCCAAAAACAAGGGTGGTGTTGAAGAACTCAAGACTACAATTAGAGATCCTTCAATTAATCAAGTCGCGGCGAATATCACTTTCACTGACCTGAAGAAGACAGAGACTTTATCGAATACTGTTACAGCCAAATTAAATCTGAACGAATCAAGTAGTATGACAGCGAATAACAATTCGTCAGCTAACTTGACGGATTAAAGTAATCTCGACATCGCACTAGTCGGACAAATTCATTCCATAATTTCTATCGACTTTATGATCTGTGATACATTAGACAGATTTTTGTAAATAATCTCTTGCTATCTGAGTATGTAATAACGAATGAATCTTTATCATTTACTTTTGTAAACACGATCAACATTTTGCCTGGCTTACCTTCACTCTTTTCGTAATCAACCACATCACTTGCAGATTGATATTTCTGGATAGAATACTTGTGGAGAAACTTACCCGTACTGTTAAAGAAGATGAAATCATAACCAATTTCCTTCTCCATATTTGTTAATGCTCTTGACGGGAGTACTTGTTTACCTGTTTTAGAAATCAGCAATACTTCATTTGGATTATAAAGAATTGAAACTTGCGCCCTGCTTGAGTTTGGATTTTCAAGGATAATGTTAGTTGTGCCGGTGATATTATCATGCATGCTTTTTATTAACAACCAACTAGGAGGATACAAGAAGCTATATTTTTGACCAGGATGAGGATACTTTTTCCAACTAATACTTTGAGCGTTGACTGGATTTAGGTCACGAGAATAAACAAGAAAGAGTATTACGGTAATACAAAAAATCAACACACAGATCTTGGGATTCAATTAAATGACTCGATGATACTTGATTCGTCCTCGCCACTTAACAATATCTATTTTATTCTGGTTCTTCCATTTGTATGTTAGGAGTTCCGTTCACGCTTCCTCCTTTACATCCACAGTTTTCTGAATGTTTAGTATGCTCCAATCGAAGGTCTTCTTCACATTCATTTTCCTCTTTTTCTTGTGAACTCATCAAATAGAGAAACGACAACATGACATATAAACACAAGTTGACGATGTGAAAAAAGTCGGTATGTCATCTGCATACTATGTAACAATACTCCAACTCTTTAAACTCTGACGATTTTCTAATAATTAGTCTTCAATACTCTGAGAACTAATTTTTGGTCACGGCTAACAACACAACAGCATAGTTGGTAACTATCGTGAGAAAATTGTTTTCTTTGAACCAAATACGTGTATACGTCTTACAATTAAATTTATGGCTAAATAAGCGAAACATGAGGCTATGATTGATGCTATTGTTGCCGCTTGTACAGCAGGATATTCGATTCTCAATAATTCTAGCAGAATGAAGAATCTTGTTACATTACTAATTGTATCAAAGATAGAATCAGCAAATATCATCTTTGTTACTATTTGTTTTAAAACTGGCAAGTTTAATTTTCCAGTAAATCTTTTTGTATATTTCTTCCGATTATCAAGATGAAATAGAATAACAAAAACTGCTTTAGCGAATACAAATCCTGTTATTACGATTAATGCAGAATTTGCAAAACTGTCAGTGGAATATTTTGTAGAGACATATGCAACCACAAGACTAACAATAAAACCAACAGTACCTGAAAGTAGTAAGTTCTTGTTGAGTGATATGGTGCTGCTATACCTTTTGTAAAATTTTGTAAAGAAACTTGCCAACATTTGCGATCTGCCTTTCAATTTATGACTTGTTTGAGCCATTGCAGTGTTAGTTTAAAATGAAACAAGTTACGTCAATGATTGAGAGAGCCTAATCGACTTTCTCTTTCAATTTTTCTTTATCGTATTCTGTACCGAGATCTTTATCTGGATCTTTAATTTTATTTGCTACCGCTTTTGCACCGGCTTTGATCTTGTCTCCTGCGTTTTCTAAATCTTCTTCAGTATCGCTCTTAGTATCTGTTTTTGCTTCTACTTTAAATTCGTTTGTCATTACATTATAGTATACTTCATCCTATTTAGGCATATCCGTTCAACAGTAAAGAGTGTATGGCATTTACCGGTGATAAGAAACATTGCTCTAAATAACTCAGATTATCCTGACTTTCTGAGGAATTCTTCTAATTCTGGTCAACAAAAGTCAAATATCCTGGCACTAAGTTGCCGCCACTTATTTATTCAGTTTATTTATTTGTGTTACGCAATTCTGAAGATCTCAACATTTAACAAGGCATGTCTAAGATTAAACCAAAAAAGCTACCATTAATGGATTAATGGTTATATAGCGTATCTTTAATTGGTTACACTACATTAATACTAATTATTACGTATTAAAGTAATGACAAATATTAAGGCAAGATTATCCCGTAGTAGTACCAGAACAGCGAGAGTAATAGTCTCAATAATCGCTCTGTCCTTTGCTATCGCTGGGGTGGCTCAAGCACAACAAATAAACATTGATGTAACTAAACCTGCGGGCAATAATCCTTATGGTGGGGAGAAAGTGGGAACAATCAGCATCACTCCCGAAGGACATATAGTCCATGCTGTAGCCAATATGACTGCCCCGCCAAGTACTGGAAAAGTATATGAAGGATGGTTTGTAGACGCTGGAGGCTCAGGCTATAAACTCAGTCTAGGTGAATTTGGTAAAAATGGTACATTACAGTTTGACCAACAAATGGTAAATCCGTACACGTATACACAATTCATTGTAACCGAAGAACCATTTGAAGACGCAGATCCTAACGCTGCAGGAGTGATAGGTGGAGCGCAACTACAAGCACCTTTTACGAGGTAACTTTCTCTTTTTTTCATGATGAAACCATAAGAGTTTATGAAGTCAAAAGTAATGTAAGGTAATTTAGTTATAAGGACTGAATATTAGAGTTTCTCTATAATGTGACTTGGAACAGACATCTTGTTTCCAACCATGTTTACTATTTCACTCCATACCACATCCCGAATTCCATCCATAGCCTGTAACGTTTCCAACAGGTCTAGGATTTCATGATTATCTTTAACTATAGTCTCCACCCTCAAGTCAATAGTATGTTCTCCTATGCTTTTTCCCACTGCCGTTACTTGATTAAAAGAAAGAATGTCTATTGCCAACGCATCTGTCTTTCCGTTAGTAGTTGAAATAAAGAAATCTACACGCCGAACCAAATTTTTCAAGAGACAATCTATAATTCCTCTCTAAGAAATCCTTTTCTAATCGCGTGCGGCGTCTCTGGACCGTGGTTAGGGGTACGTCTAATTTCTTTGACAGATAGGCGGATGTTTTATTTTCACCTGCGGAAACAATTTCTTTAAGTATGCTTTTATCTATGTGAGAAAGTTGTGGCATCAGTTTTTGCTTAGACAGATTATTCCACTCATATGTAGGTGAATCCAGTATATACTTCTTGTAACCAATATGTGGGATGATACTGCGTCATTTAGCCACAGATTTGCAACCTCTTGGTTAATTACAACTTGAACACCCGGATATCTTTTGAAGCATGTATTTGTAAACTTGTCATACGCTTAGTGGTTCTATTGTCATATTAGATATGAAAGTACACCACTTAAAAATAATTTCACGTTAAGTGTATTTTACCAAGATGTTCTCCATCATGTAATCATTTAAGATGGTCTTGACTAGCTTTAATCGTTGATGTTCTGCAATTTCTCCTGATGACTGAATGGAATCAAGTGCCTTCAGCTTCCAAAACAAATAATTTTATAGATTCAAATATTTCATCGTTAGGCATATCGATTAACTTGGAGTATGGTTGTAGATCGTCATCTTTGTTGGATTGCCAAATATGAATGAATTTCATATACGATTTTAAGCAGTAATGATACATCCGTTTGGATTTTTCACTCCTGATGGAGTCTGTAAAGTTAGAATAGATTCTTCTCTCCCTCAAACTGTCCAATGTATATACGATGTGCAATCAAATATTTAAATTGATTTATTCGTCAGTAAAATATACTTTTGACTGAATGAAAGTGATATGATCATTAATTATATTAGATATTGATAATTTGAAGAGTTCAAGTTTAGCTTGAACACGAGTGATCATAAACATCTCAGTTATCCTCTATCTCGAAAGCGTTCAGGTATTAAAATTGGAGGTAAAAAATGCGTATTTCAGATAAGATCAAAGAGTTACTACTACAAAGAATTAATCCATTAAGAATTAAAATAAATGATCCACAAAAATGTAGGTTATCATTCAAACTTAACTGACTTGACACAAGTATCACAATATCTCTCTACGACTCTAGTGCTATCTCCAACATCAAAACACGCTTTTTGCGTTGCAATATTACCGCAGATCAAACAGAGTTTCAATTCTTCATCCATTCGCTCATTTGAGAAGGGCTCGACCGACCGCAGCGTTTTCAATCCTTTCATCCTAGAAACTATTTGAGTTCTTATAGTTTTGTATTTTGGAAGGGAATAAGGCTGGATCTCGGGGTTTAACTTTTGACACAACGAACGGGATGATTGAGTTCTTGCCCTAATGCCAACCTATACAGAAGAAATCTAAAGCTGGCTTCTCAAAAAGCTTATCCCTATACAATTGGGAATATTTCCATGATAGAGATAAGGCAGATCTTACTGTAACGACAGGAATAGTTGTCCCTTCTATAGCAATCATGAGTATACGCCTCACATCATTACGGTTAGCATATACAAATTAAATGGTGTGAAAATATAATCTGCTGTATAGTAGAAGAAGGGAGAGCTTCACTATTCAACAATCTAACATGAAACCATTATCAACTAAAATCATGAGTGAGCATCTCAATCAGACTAGTTTGCTATCAGGGTAGCTCGGACTAGCAATTGCTAACTGGGACAATGGCTAATAAAAGTAATATATCCTGGCATATGCATCTACTTTAATGACCACAGATAAAGGCAAATTATATGTAGTTGGAATTGGTCCTGGCCATCACGATCATATGACTTACAGGGCGAAGCAAGTAATAGAAGAAAGTGAAGTGATTGTAGGTTATGATACTTACGTTTCCCTAGTTGAAGATCTTATTTCAGGTAAAGAGGTCTACAGATATCCTATGACGCAGGAGGTCGATAGGGCCAATCAAGCAATTCAATTTGCAGAAAATGGAAGGGTAGTCTCTTTGGTGTCTTCTGGAGATCCCGGTATATATGGAATGATTGGTTTGATATATGAAATTCTAGCCGACAAAAAATGGAATAGAGGAGCAGGCATATATGTTGAGTGTGTCCCTGGAGTATCTTCACTTAATTCATGTTCTGCACTTGTGGGTTCACCATTAATGACAGATTTCGCTGTGGTGAGCATGAGTGACCTTCTGGTGCCGTGGGAAATGATAGTCAAACGAGTAGAGGCCGCCGCTCTGGGTGATTATGTAACTGTAATATACAATCCTGCAAGCAAGAAAAGAGTTCATCAGTTACAAGATACACGAGATATATTTCTAAAATACAGGAACCCTGAAACACCAGTCGCAATTGTTAAGGGTGCATACAGGGAGAGTCAGGCTGTAGTCTTAACTACCCTTAAGGACATTTTGAACCACAGTGATATGCTTGGTATGATTACGACAGTGATAGTTGGAAATTCTTCGACATATAATTACGAGGGAATGATGATTAATCCTAGGGGATATCGATCCAAATATGAACTAGTTCCGACAGCATCCTCACAGTCTTTCCCAAACAATGATTCGGATGCAATTCCATTGGAAAGAAATAGCTAACGAATAATCCCGGCTAAATAGGATATCTAAACGGATATCTTCAGTTAGCTTCAAAATTTGCACAAAATTTTTTCTCATTTTCCGACAGCACATATCTAATTCAGTTGCATAATGCGAGAATTATCGCTGGTATTTTTAGGTCAAAATCCTGCTTTTTGCCTTTTTTTCGATGTATACCAGTTGTAACCATTATTACAAATGCAATAGATGTATGACTATGAGCGACTTAAATATCAACGGGGATGAAGTAATTAAGAAGGAAGCATTAGGGATTGGTGATTACGACCTTGGCGAAATTCCAGGGGTAGAAGCAGGTCACGTGATTACGAAGAAAGGCACAGTCGATAAAGATAAATTCTCTCTGCCAAAGGACCTCGTAGAGAGATATGACGGACACAAAGTCTGGTTTAAGATATCCCAAGAAGACGCACAACGATACCAACGTTACTAGCTAACCGCACTTTGGATATACACATTACCCAACTTATTGGAGATAATTGAAATGATCGTATGCCATTTCATACTGACGGTTTAGAGAACTTATAAGATAAAATATACAATAGAACACAAAATGTTCCCTCTTAGATAACGTATTTGGTAATCGGATAAAGGATATGCAGATCTAGTCGAGGCACATGCAGTTGTTTACGCCGATAAGACTGTCCATGAGGATCTCACAATATTTATTGCCATCACATGCGACGGGTAGTCTGTAGTGGTTCATATTTCTATCATCGAGATTTTTTTATTTCTTATAGATTATTTGTGGTCAGGAAATACGTTATAAACACTTTCCAAAAAAATAGCCCTAATGAGGAGTCCACCAGGAGAATTCTCAGAATTTCCTTATTCAAGCATATGTCGTACATCTCCCTCAAGGATACCTGACTCGCCATGTAGTCTGTCTATGTGCTTAGACAGTCCCTCTTTAGTATCAAAAGGAGATCCACAATACGGACAGCTCAATTTAGCCTTACTGGGATCCTTAACATAAGAAATTGTGTTCTGATCTATTATACAGACGGGTGTTCCCTCTAAAGCCGCATCTTCCATAGAAAGAGCAATTTTTTCCATCATCCTCGAAACTTCCTCCCTAGAGACAATCCCTAGAACGGCTGAATATGCATGTACCATTAACTGTCTGACATTTCGTTTATTCATGACGGACAGCGCTTCTTTTACCGTTGTATGGGGATCTACAGCTAGCACTGGACTTGTCATAATTTCTCTGAGCCTCACTTTGCTTGGATTCCTTCCTTCCGCAATTATCTTGTAGAGAATATCAGTTTTACTTACCAGGCCCACTACTTCACCCTTATGCGATGCCAACACGCTGCGATCATTTCTGTCCTTCATTAGATTTATTGCTTCATCAACGAATCGGTCACTTTCAAGAATAATTGCATCACTGTTCATTACGATTGCCACATTTGAAGACATGAGCGATGGAATACCTTCTGGAATGGTAAGACCGTCTTTCACAACAGTATATAGCGTGTGATATATTTATAGATATTTAGGTCTTAAATTTCGGTTATGATTCTCAGTGATTTATCAGCTAGGAATGAGAATGGTCCGATCCTCGAAATTCTAATTTCGAGACAATTCTGTAAAGGTGTTGCATGAATTATAGTAATGTCTATAATTCCTCTGAAAGATCAGTGAATTTACACTTTTGGCTCTCTTTTTGACACATCTTATCGTCTCCAAGCTACCTGTTCTATTAAAAAATCATGTCGAAAGCATAGGGACAATTTGAATCTAACATGTCAGAAATTTGCTTTTAATTGAGCTAAAATAGTTTCTTTTGTGTTTCAGTTTCTTGTCTGCGGGAGAAGTTCTAAGCTGAACTCCACAACATGGACAAAAAACACCTTGATGAAAAAGATAAATCTCACATCTACTGCAATATTTCCTGCCCTCACCGTACCCTGGTCTGTATTTCCTCACCAGTAGTCTTTCGCAAATACTTTTGCAAACCATAGGGAGTGTAGGGTGAGAGTCGATAATAAAAGTTAGAGCACTGGACAGACTGGGAGGGTGTGTCAATAATTAACTATCAACATTTCTACAATCAGACAGACCCGTTAATGCAACGCAACATCTCGACCAATGAGACCTCCCTCGGTAACAAAGTAAGGGGACACACTCCCGTTTTGGTGGTGAGTTTATTTATATTAACGCAGCTAAGCCTTAGTCAATCAAATGTTTATGAGTACCTTCAACTTTTACATAGTAGATGTCGGTATACGGAAGAATCAATCCCTCACAAGATTTTCTAAAACTTTAGTTTGTTTATTGTCTTAATAATACGTCTCATAACCTCGACTTATTAACGTATAATAATTAGCTCCCTATTCCGAGTAAGTATGGATCATGGAGAATTGTGTGAAAAAATCTTTGAATTACAGGATGACGTGAGATATGCAGGGGTTATTGATGATGCAGGCACTGTCATAGCTGGAGGTATGAAAAGAGGGATAGATTCTATTGTAGATCAGGATAATGAAGAATTGTACTTGGCACAAACTGCATTGAGAAGATCTATGAGACAGCGTTTTGATGAGACACTGGGTAAGGCAAGATTTGCATATGTAGAAAGGGAGAAGATATCGATTCTTACATTTTATATGGATAAGAATATCCTGTTGGTGACATTAGAACCAAATGTAGGTTCTCACGCGGCTATAGATATTGCAGAAGACGTAATAGATATTCTGAACAAAGAAAAATAAGACTACGTGATACCAATGAACCATATAATTACGACGTCTTCATGTTGCTTTCATTGATATAAATATGTCAGATATGGCTAAATTCTGTGCTTAGAGATCGCACTAGGCATTTAATATAGTCGCTCGCCCGCTTCACAAATAGTATTTGCCTCCCATCATTTCCTTCGCACACTTCTTACATTTCATCTATCTTTGAAACCTGAATGAGCCAACAGACCATTATCCTTGCTTTATATTCAAGTTCATGATCACATATAGTCAAGGCATTTATGTGATATCATTGACCTGGCCATCTATTTTAATTATCATTTGAAATAACTGTCGAAACATCTCCGTCACCACATCCTCAAGAGGGCATGCTTTTTGGGGAGTTTATTTCATAACCCCAAACATTTACAAAAAATCTGATCATTTCAACTGATCCTTTTTTATTCAGGGAATAAAGTACATGTTGACCTTGTTTCCTTTCAATTACAAGATTAGCATCTTTTAATATTCTAAGGTGGGCTGAAAGACCAGGAAGAGTAAAATCAAAATGTTTTGCAATTGCAGTTGGATTCATGTCTCTTTTCTTTAATAGCATAAGGATCTTTCTTCGATTGCCATCAGATATCGCTTTCCAGGTAGATCCCATTATGATAATTTAATTAATTAGATATTTAAGTATTTTATCAGTATAGTATACATGATGGATAATAATGGGTACAAACTTTTTTTGCTGACCAGATTCCAAATTTTACTGGGATAAGGTCACACTGGCAATTTTACTCGAGTCAAAATATAGTCAACACCAACTCAATTATTTTGAAACTCAAATGATATTAGATAATTCATGATAAGAAATACCATAGTACAACTAACTGTGTACCCAGTTAATATATTTTGCTAGTTTAATCCATAAAATATGAATGACATGGTATATAGAAAACCTGCTACATTCAGGATGACGATGTCTGCAAATTATGCATTTCTATAAGATCACTTTTGAACTGTCTTAACTCATCCGGCACGTTTATTCTTATAGGATCTCTTAATGAAAGTGACCTGCCTGTATTTTTGGAGATAGTTTCCTTTTTCTTATTCCAGACCATCGAATTGAATTCTGTTATATGGTAAGAGTACTGACACATGTCTTCGAAGGTATTTTCAACAACTGGTAAAGGCTGTGTGTGGATACTGTTTGAAGAGTATAGTGTCGTCCATAACTTCTCTGTAATGAAGGGACAAATAGGGGAGAGCAGAAGCAATATAGTGGAAAAACATTTGTGCAAAGTGTACAGTGCTGACAAATATCCTGAAGGCTCATATTTGTTGTATGCACGTGACTTTGCTAATTCCAGATAATGAGAAGCAAACAAATTCCATGTAAATTCTTTTAACAATGTGGACGGTATGAAGAAATTGAATTCTCGATAGCCCTTAAGACATCGGTCAACCAGTCTTGCCAATTCTGCCAAAATCCATCTGTCAGTAGATAGAAGGTCACCCGGACTCATTGAGGTTACGTCAAATGATGACATAAACCTGCCTACATTCCATAGCTTTGTCAAGAACTTTTGTGCTTCAGCTATCTTTTGTTCCGAACATCTGAAGTCTTGGCCTAAATTTGCTTCTGCTGCGGACCAAAATCTGAACGCGTCAGCTCCGTATTTTGCTATAATTGGAAAGGGATCGATAACATTACCTTTACTTTTACTCATTTTCTCTCCCCGTTCATCCACACCATATCCCATTATCCAAACATCAGACCATGCTAACTTACCAGTCATCTGATAGCATCGTAACATAGTGTAGAATAACCATGTTCTAACTATATCCTTGGCTTGCGGTCTGATTTTTGTTGGATATGTGTAGGAGAAGAATTTTTCATCTCTATCATATTTAGTAACAAAAAGAGGAGTTATACTAGAATCCATCCATGTATCGAACGTTCTTTCCTCTCCTACAAATTCTGAAGAATCACAATTTTGACACTTATTGAAGGGAGGCTTTTCCCTCCAAGGTCTATAATATTTTCCTGGCTGCGGAAGATTTGGAGTATTACATTTTTTGCAGTACCATATTGGAATTTCAGTACCATAAAATCTCCTTCTGGAAATTGGCCAATCTATAACCACGGAATCTAACCAATTCAACAAGATCTGTCTGTGAACCTCAGGGTGAAATTCAATTTTCAACGCAAATTCCCTTAATTTTGGAATAAAATCCAGTTGTTTCAGATAGTAATCTTGCATTGGAATTATTTCTATAGGTGACTTACTGCGTTCACAGAGTGGGGTTCTATGCATTATATACTCCTCTTTATCGATAGAGCCAAGTTTTCTTAAATCTTCAATTATTCTTTCTCGTGCTTGGTTGATCTTAAGGTTAGCATAGACTCCTGCGTTGTCTGTCATTAAACCATTATCGTTAAGAGCAACGATCTCTTCTAATCCAAGCTCTCTAAATATCTGCACATCATTCTTATCACCATAACTACACACCATTACAGCTCCAGTGCCAAATTCCGGTTTTGCTGAATGGTATGCAATTATTTTTACTTCCCTGTTGAAAAGCGGTAAAATCACTGTTTTTCCAATCACTTTCTCATACCGCTTGTCGTTGGGATTAACCATCACACACTGACATGCAAATAGGAGTTCTGGCCTTGTGGATGCGATTATAATTTCGTCTGCACTATCTTTGATTTTGAATTTCATGTAAACTAGTTTTGTGTTTCTTTCTTCGTAGATTATCTCAGCATCAGCTATCGTTGTCCCACAATCGGTACAATAATTATTAGGTCTGTTTGAAGAATAGACTAACCCTTTGTTCCATAACTTTAGGAAAGTGTTCTGGGTCATTACACGATATTCATCCGAGTCTGTTCTATAGTACTTTTCGAAGTCTCCACTTAATCCCAGGGCTTTCATGATGTCTATCATTTCTTTTTCCAAATCGTCAAGTGCAACCTTACACAGATCCAAGAATTTTTCCCTATCCATACTTCGCATCCTAATTTTGTGTTTCTTTTCAGTATAGATCTCTACCGGAAGGCCATTTCTATCGATTCCTATTGGAAAAAGGACGTTATTTCCCAGTAACCTGCCAGTTCTCGCGATCATATCAATCTGTGCATAATGAGCCGCGGCACCTATATGCCAAGGCCTTCCGGACGGATATGGAGGGGGCGTGTCTATAACAAAGACATGTTTTCTTCTATCTGCAGTGAAATCGTAGATTTTGCATTTCTCCCATTTTGTTAAAATCTCCTGTTCGAACTTAGAATTCCACGTCTTTTCTTCGATCTTTTGTGGCATCTCTACTTTATGACTAGCATAAAAACTAGTGATATTAAAGTTGATGTCCTGCAAACGAGTAAATTACACCAAGCAGACATTTGTCAAATCATGTTATTAGTATCAAGAAGTGGGTCTCTAGAATCGGAGATGAATGTCCTGTTAAATCTTACTCATTTGTCACTTGTTGAAACGGAAATGAATATTTCATTGTTTAATTGAACTACTGAAGCACTAATACTTCAAAATTTGAATTGGACAGAGATGTTCCCATAAAGAATACTAGCGACTGGCTAAAAATGCATCGAAGAATCAAACTGAATTTTTGTCGGTAGTCATAATTATCCTACTTAATATTTGCGAGAATATGTGCACCTTTATTTACGCCTTCATAAATATAGACCCCCAGTGCTTCTACGTTTGGGGGCATCTTTGACGCTAGTATATCTATTATTATTGAGGATAGATTTTCCACGGTAGCTTCTCCTGGGAGAAGGAAAGTCGTACTCTTTGGTACTTGTAGGTTAAAAAGACCACGAGGTCCTTCAAAGGAAACAAAATAATGAAGATTATCTTCTCTTTGCAAATATTTTTCATTTATGAAAAATTTGTGATCCAGAATACATAAGGCGTCCTTCACCAATTTTTTCGCTTCACTGAAATCAATGACAAGATTATTTGTCATTTTCCCTATGATCTCCACCATGACAGTCGAAGTGTGTCCGTGTAAAATTGAGCACTTTTCGACTAGCGGAAGGATATGCGCATAGTCAAAAGCCAACGAGGGATCTTCAATAAATATCGAACCAATATGATCTCCGACCGTATCACTAATCGCAATCAAATTCAAATCTTCGGCCTTTTCAGCATATTTCGATGTTCCTACACCTATTAAATTCAAAGAAGGCTTTTCTTTTCTTATTCTTTCAAATTTTTCCATATCTCCATCGGTATCAAGTACTTCAATGTACCTATCTCCAACTTTGAAATCCAGAACAGCCAAGGAGCCATCAGAAAGACGTATTGAAAAGTTATACGCGTAATGCTGACCTAAGAAGGTTAATAATTTCGATACTGTTAATTCGAGCCTACTCTTGAATAGATTGCCCTTACCATCGATGTACTTTGTACTACTATCTAACACAACTCTTCTCATGAAACAGGAATCCTTACAATAATCTGTCCTCAGATATATACAGGTTCTGTTAATATTCCTAAATTTAAGCATGAACGAAGGTCAAGGATATGATTTGGTTCGGAGAAACGATTGTAATCATATTGTGGTAGATCTACACCACAGAGATAATAATGACATTGTCGCCTCGGATTAATATGTCCCCCATGTGAATTTCCGACTGTTTTTCACCGTTATGTTGTTCAGAGATATCTATCGCCTCTTGGAGCAATAGGTTCATTTGTTTGTCAAACGATTTGAGCTTACCCCGAATAATCTTTCTGCCTTTCAACTTGACTAGTACAGACTTACCAACATTTTCTTGAAGTACTTGGCTTGCGATACCCTCTTCAGACATTCCACAGATCTTTTGCTTCTAGGAAGGCACAGTTATATTAAGGCGTTGCATTCCGCCTATCAAATTCATTACATAGTCATAAATCCAAAATTAATGGTAGAATATTTAGCGAACGTTTTTGCTATGTACTTCTGACATGCATTCTGATGGTGCAAAAAATAAGCACGCATATAAAACTAGATTCATTAAGAATCTTTTGATTTCTGTTAATCACTGTTTCTAGATAAATTAAGTTGTTGGCTGAATTTGGTCGCTTGACCCAATACTTTTATCAGAGAAGGGTTCAAGTTTATTGTAATAAGTTGGGTACAAGTCTGGAGTGAGACTCTACAATATTTTCTCATGTTAAAACTCTAGTATTAGATTCAGTAGTTCCTTAGTTAGGATGAATCTCTTTGTTTCTTATTATTCACCATTTCACACTCTACTTATACTATGCTTTTGATAATAAATTGGTAATAATCAATGATTAAAAATAATCTACGGATAATATTGGCTATGTTACCAATAATAGTAACAATTGGAAGTATTAGTACTCTTCCTGTATCTGCGTTTGCAGATACTGTAAAATGTAAAAATAACGGGGATAATAACTGCAACAACACAACAATTGTTCAGAAAATTACAATCAATAACAACTGCAACATCATCAATGAAAACAAAGACCATAGTGATCATAACCAAAATGTGAATCAGCTATCTTGTACAAATCAATATGCCAACATCTACGGATCATTGATTAACGCACCTATATTTAAGACGATACTTGGTAATGGCAATATAATGGAAGATCCGTTTGCATCAATTACATAATATTGATCAATCTTACTATTTTCCTGTAATTTCTTATCAGCAGGTAAATTCGAATTCAATATTCAATGTTAACTTATTATTTCCTAAGTTAATCGATTACAGTCTTATCTGGTCTCGGGAATTCCCCCTCATATCAATTATTTACTCTCCGGATATTAGTTGTCAGAAGGATTATCGCCAAAGTTGCCATAATTAAGGGATTTCAGGGCGAACTTATTGAGCATTCTACATATGTTCTTTATATGGCCTCTAAGGACTAAATGTACACAAAGAATCTGATCTAGATTTGTTAAAGACCGATTTAAAAAACGTCATTTTTGAAAGCGTAAGGCAGAGTATTTTGAACATCAATACTATAGGAATTGCTTTTTCTGGTGGGGTCGACAGTGCCTTATTAGCAAGTGTATGCCGAAACCTTGAAGCAAATGCAATCTTACTAACCGTAGGCTTTTCAAATTCTCATGATATTGAATATTCCAAATTAATATCATCTAAAATGAATATGGTCCATTTGATTCTAGAAATTACCTACGATGATTTCCTTAGAACCTCTCGTAGAATTCAAAAGGAAATTTCATGTAAAAACAGATCTCATGTTGAAAATTGTATCGCATTTTATTATGTTGCCAAATTAGCTTCCACCTATGGAATTAAAGCCATCTTAACGGCAAATGGTTTTGATGAGCTCTTTTGCGGATATAATAGTTACAGACTGATTTTTAATCAGGGAGATTCATATATCAACAAGGCCATAACAGATAAGATTGCAAATGAATTCGAACTAATGAACGAGATAAACCAAACCATTCAAGCTTTTAATATACACGTCAAGCAACCTTTCCTTTCTGAAAAATTCATTTCAGTTGCAATGGAGATACCTGTAAGTCATAAGATACAAGGATCGACCGATTTTTTACGAAAGCATATTTTAAGAAAAATAGCTCTATCGCTTGATGTTCCTGGAGATTCAGTTATACATCGCAAAAAGGCTTTTCAATACGGCACTTTAATCCACAAGAATTACAAGGATATCATTTAATTTTACTTCCGGATCCTAATTTGGAAATAGTCTTCTTCACCACATTCGATACATTTGTTATAATTCTCTCTGAAGCAGACAAATGATTTGATGGATTAAAAATCTTCTTTAATTCTGCGATAGTTAGCTTCTTCAAGATTGAAGGATCTTTCATTACTATATCATGGAAATCTTCTCCATTTTCGAGAGCATCAAACGCAATCCGTTGAATATCCCGATATGCAGAAAATCTTGGGATCCCCTTTTTTACAAGCGCCTCAAGTAAGAATTCCGAGTAGATCTGCCCCTTAGTTTTATTGATATTATCCTTGATTCTTTGAGGATTAACTTTCAGACCCTCAAATATCCTTAACATAGCATTGAGCATTTCATCTAGAAGAATAAACGACATTGGAAATGTGAATCGTTCATTGGCTGAATTTGTAAGGTCTCTTTCATGCCATAAAGGGATATTTTCCATAGCAACAGCCAATAAAGAACGAAGAATTCGCGCCAAAGAAGATACCCTTTCACTCTTAATTGGGTTTCTTTTCACAGGTACAGCACTGCTACCCATTTGTCCTTTTCGAAACGGTTCTTCTACCTCTCCAATTTCGGTTCTTTGTAGATTACGAATTTCTACCGCTATTTTGTCAAGCGTACAACCTATTAACGAAACGACGAATTGTGATTCGGCAAACCTCTCCCTGGGAATGACTTGGGTTGCTGCTTCTATAGGATTCAGGCCCAATCTCTCCGCCACTTTTTCTTGAACTTCAATTGCCTTGGTTCCCATTAGGGACCCAGTGCCGACGACACCAAGAGTTTTGCACATAAGAAATCTTTTCTTACCTTCTTCGATACGATCTAAATGCTGCGCCAGTTCGCTTGCCCAAACAGCAAATTTTAGACCGAAGGAAATTATACTAGCATGTTGCCCATGAGTTCTACCTACAGCAGGCATCCTGCGAAATTCTTCTGCCTTATTTAATATCGCAAGAGATAATTTTGAAAGTTTTGGTTCCAAGATCGCAAATGCGTCCCTTATCTGCATAGAAGTGCATGAATCGATTACATCATTACTGGTAAGTCCAAAATGTACCCATGGTTTTGTCACCGATGAACATCGTTCACTTATTGCCTCTACAACTGCGGCGGTATCATGTTCGCTTATCCTTTCCAACTGTTTGACCCTTTTCAATGTTATCATTTTTGATCTTGCTAGCACAGAAATTTCCTTTGCAGCGGCAGAAGGTATGATATTTAATTTGGCTTGAGTAATTGCGACTTCTGCCTCGAAATTAAGTTGGTACTGGAGCTTCGTATCCTCTTTAAATATCTCTTTCATTTCCTCACTGCCATAACGACAAGAATCTATTGGTAGAATGGACATTTATTAGAAAGCAACAAGAGAGTAAAATAAATTTTATTGAATTTTCGGCGACAGAATCTATTTAGACCCATATGAGTAACTTTTACTAGCCGATTCAAATATATCACTTTGAACGAAATCGTGTGAAAAGGTTATAATGACTGGTTGATAAAATGACCAACGCATGGGTGGGTTATTAACCAGAAGCGGAAACCCAGTTAGGAAGGTAGGGGATTTTGAATATAGAATAGATAAGGATGTATCAAAGGGCATGAATGTCCCTGTTACAATTTATGCTAATGACAATTTAATCTCAAAGATGGTCACGGATAGAACAATAGATCAGGCATCTAATGTTGCAACATTACCGGGAGTGACAAAACATGTTGTAGTGTTACCTGATGGACACGAGGGATATGGTTTCCCAGTAGGAGGTGTTGCTGCAATGGACTTGGAAGATGGAGTAATTAGCCCGGGTGGTGTGGGATATGATATTAATTGTGGTGTCCGGCTAATAAGAACCAGCATTACCGAAAGAGAACTTAGACCGAAGCTTAAGGATATTGTTAACGAGTTATTCACTGCTATACCTGCAGGAGTAGGAAGTTCAAGTCGCACCAAACTAACAAGATCTGACTTGGATGACTTACTTGTAGAAGGTGTTCCGTGGGCAGTAGAAAGAGGATATGGATGGCAATCGGATATCGAAGTATGCGAAGAGACAGGAAAAATGGAGGGTGCAGATCCAGGATCTGTCTCCGATACAGCAAGGAAGAGAGGTGCACCACAACTAGGAACGCTCGGATCTGGTAACCATTTCCTAGAAATCCAAAAAGTTGACAAAATATTTGATGAAATTGCGGCAAAGAAAATGGGGATAGAAGGAGAAGGACAAATAGCCATTTTAATTCATTGTGGTTCACGGGGATTTGGACATCAAGTATGTAGTGATTATTTGCGCATTTCTGAAGGAGTATTGCGGAAAAAAAATATACAGCTTGTTGATAGAGAGCTTGCGTGCGTGCCCAATAATTCATCAGAAGGAGAAAGTTATAGAAAAGCGATGTACTCGGCTTTGAACTTTGCATGGTGTAATAGACAAATGATCACTCACTGGACTAGGAAATCTTTTGAAAAGATATTGGGCTTGACAGAAGGGCAGCTTGATATGAAACTAATATACGATGTCGCACATAACATTGCCAAGGTCGAAAGGCATAAAGTAGATGGAGAAGGAATGCGCGACCTTGTGGTACATAGAAAGGGCGCAACAAGAGCTTTTCCTGCAGGCGTAGAGCAGATTCCAGAAAAATACAGGGATGTGGGACAACCAGTAATTATTCCTGGATCAATGGGAACCGCAAGCTGGGTGCTATTAGGTAATGTCCGGTCACTTGACTTAAGTTTTGGTTCAACTGCACATGGAGCCGGTAGGGCAATGTCTAGAACGGCTGCTAGGAAAAATTACACGGTCGAGAAGGTTAAGCAACAACTAGAGTCCAAAGGGATCTATATCAAATCATTAAGCAAGGATGGAGTCGTAGAAGAGACTCCTGAGGCATATAAGGATGTAGACTCGGTAGTAGAAGTCTCTCATCGTCTCGGAATCGCTACGAAAGTAGCACGTTTTGTTCCTGTCGGGGTGATCAAGGGATAATGAGCGGAGGCGACGATCCTGAAATAGGAGGCGACGATCCTGAAATACGGATTATCAAAGCAAGAAAGATGAAACAATTGCGGGAGCACGCAGCCACATTAGAGAAACTGAAGGAAAATAGTGACAGTCGGACATCGACTAAAAAAACAGACAGAGAAATTTTACTATCGTATCTCTATGATCGAGGTGACGAAGTATTGAAATTAGCAGAAGCACAATATCCATCCCAAACTAGGATCATTGTAAGTAAAATAGCCCAACTGATTAGAGAAGGAGATATTTCAAACCGAATATCTGGAGGTGAACTGCTGGCTTTGTTCCGTTATGCAGGACTTCTTGTTAGAGTTAATACAAGTATCAAGATAGAAGATCATGGCAAATATATCTCATTTTCAGAAAAACTGAAGCAGGAGCAATAACGTTATTACTCTATGCCAAAGTTACAAGACCACTAGAAGGGAAGAGAAACGATATTAAGATTCAAAAATATCTACCGGTGAAAAATGCTTCCGAAAGAAAATAGAGCAGCAGTTTTTAACGGGCCAAGATCTATCACCATGGAAAGACTTCCATTAGTACAGTCAAACGATGGAAGTGCAATACTAAAAATATTATCGTGTGCGGTGTGCGGTTATGATGTAAGAGTTTACAACGAAGGCCATCATAAAGTTCATCCTCCTATCATACTAGGGCACGAAATTTGTGCTGAAACAATGCATCCAATTAGTAATCTAGGAGATGGGAATTTAATATTGGAGGGAACCCGGGTTGCCATATCGCCACTTGTTCCTTGTCTTAAGTGTTACTACTGTGCCAGCGAACGATACAACCTGTGTAATAATCTCCAAGAGATTGGTTCGAGCGTTAATGGAGGTTTTGCAGAGTACATCAAAATTCCTTTGAACAATATCATAATTGATGGTATTGTTCCGATACCAGATAATATCACCAATGAGGAGGCTGCTTTAATAGAACCTTTAGCATGTTGTTTAAATGCCCATTTAAGATTCAAATCATCCCACACTGATCGTTCAATAATAATAGGAGACGGTCCGATAGGTCTGATTCACTTGCAGATTTCCAAATTATATGGCATGAAGACTATAGTGATAGGTAAAATAGATTATAGAATGGATCAAGCAAAACAACTAGGCGCAGACATAGTACTCTTGAACAGTAACATAGAAGATTCAGTGCGTAGTATCATGGATTCAACCAACAATGTCGGAGCAAACATGATCATAATTGCTACAAGTAATCCAGATGCATTAGATCTTGCTTTAAGAATAGCCAGTAAGGACTCTATTATAAGCTTATTTGCAGGTATGCCAAAAACCAAAATTCTTTCGCTGGATCCTAACTGGTTACACTATAACGAAATATCTATATCAGGAAGTTTTAGTTCCACACCTATTCTAATGAGAAAAGCAATTAGTATGGTTAGTGAAAATAAAATAAACTTGAAAAAAATCATTAGCTATACTTATCGGTTAAAAAACATAGAAGACGCATTCTTTGCCACCGAAAAATACTCCAGCTTCAGATCAATTATTCATCCTTCTGAGTAGAGTATCGATAAAAAAGACAATATTTTAAACTGATGACCTGATTACTTTAAACTAGTCTATCCTGCTTAAACTATTGTAGAACCTGCCCAAGGCTCTCAGAATGAAGTTTCAGTGCCTCATTCATCATTCGCCTAAATCCTTTTTTAGAAATGTGTGTTTCTTAATTTAGCATGGATGTAACGCAGAAATACTAAGGTACGGTAAATTGACATCTAAATTAAATTTGATGCTCTCAACCTTATTTATTTGATTGAATAGCAAATATCATCAATTGAGTCTTCGTCCAACAATTTCCATGAATTTAGCGACACTTGGGTATCAGTAGCAAAAACCTGTAGAGCAGGAAGAAGCCACTGTAAGTCAGTACACTATATACTATGGAAACCAGAGTTATGGAAAAAATTACTAGTTTGAAATACATATAGATATGAAATTTTAGATAACCATATTATCATTGACGTATTGAAAAGCATGGAGGATTCATGTTGGTTTCCGGTCAGCAAACACACTATACCATAGACATGAAAAAAGACGATGTTTTGTTTTGGTATGCAGATATTGGTTGGATAACGGATCAGACTTGGGCAGTTTATGGAAGTTTAATTACCAGTGGAACATCACTCTTCTATGATGGTATACTTACTTATCCTACGCCTGATAGATGGTGTAAAGTTATCGAGAAGCATAGTGTATCCATATTTGGTATCGCACCGACATCAATCAGATTGTTCATGAGAGATAACAATAAATTCACTTATATAGATAGTTTTGATTTTCGGACATTAAGAATTTTAACTACTGCTGCTGAACCAATAAATAGAGAGGCATGGATTTGGTATTTTAACGAAGTTGGCAAGGTAGTTGTCCACTAATCAACCTTTCTGGGGGAACCGAAATCGGTGGTGCAATACTAAGTACTACGTTTTTGGAATACATGAAACCATGTTCTGTTGGATTCCCCATTCCAGGTTTTGATGCAGCAGTATTTGATGATCTGGGTAATGAGACAACAAATGGTTTTTTGGTTATAAAGAAACCCTGGCCCTCCATGACTCGTGGATTATCAAATGGGTCAGACAAATTTATTGAAAATTACTGGTCAAGATACAAAAACATTTGGTTCCATGGCGACATAATAGAAATTGATTCTGATGGGTAATGGTATATTACTGGAAGCATTGACGATGTAATTAAAGTTTCAGGACATAGGCTTGGAAGCAATGAAATAGAAAATATTCTAATGTCAAATGAATTTGTATCTGAAGCCATTGTGGTGGGAATCCCCGATGAAATTCGTGGCGAGTCAATAACATGCTACATCGTTCCAACAGACAATAGTATAGACACAAGAGGATTAAGTGACCAACTAATCAAATTAATAGAAAAAAATATTGGAAAATTTGCAAAACCTAAACAAATCAGATTTGTAAAGGATTTGCCTCGGACAAAGACAGGAAAACTGTTAAGGAGGTTAATTAAATTAACAGTATTAAATATTGAAATCTCGGATAAAGATTTATCACTAGTCGAAAATCCAGAATCAATAAAGAATATGTTAGTTTAGCTTTTTATTCTAACAATCGCTAAGAAGAAGAGGACCGAGATGACAATGACAAGGAAAGTGAATCCCATATTACTTCAAGCTATTGGATTAGCTAGTACTCTGAAACGATTCTCCAAAAAATCAAAGAATAGCTGAATAGCAAATAAAGCAAAAATAATTATGGCAAATTATCTTCCTAAGACTGGTTTTTCAATATGCAGCCGGGAAAATAAAGTAGTTTTCTTTATTTAATGAATTGAAGATATTATTTGGCATAACGAGTTGATTTCCAAATCTAAATTTATTAACAAACTAGTTGACAAAGAGAGCTTAGATAGATGTCACGACAAATGAAATCTCGAGTTCAAATCTCACTTTTAGGTATAGGCTCCAGCCTCATCATAACTTCGATTGTAATTGGATTTGGATTTGGATGTTCAAATCCAGTTAGTAGCGTTTCTGAGGTTTACAATAATAAGACAATAGCATTAGGAAATAATGTTAAGAATCCTGTCGTCCTAACCCCAATTGAAAGTTATGAATCTCACAGTTTACTAACAGAACTTAGACTGATCAATCAACTCTATTTTCCATAAAATATTGTAGCATGTCCCGGAACTAATATTCATATGGCTCAATAGAGATGTAGATAATAGTACGGTATGAGAATTCAAATAAGCTCTAGTGAACACTGGTAATACTAGATTCAATTCTGTACAGTTTCTACCAAAGACATTAATATACAATATTTCAGCGTTTGATCATATCGAACTTGTAGTGCCCTTGTTCTTGTATTTACTTTCCTACCTGCTAATTTGGCCTTGGGCTCCTAGTGGCTGGTTCGTTTGGTTTGCTGTTAGAGCTTGTGGTGCGGGAAGCTGGAAGAAAGGAACTGCGCCACTTCCAGACGCATAAGGTAGCTGACCATTCCACCTGTTAATGGCCTGCCATTGTAGGTATTCCGGACTTGATCTTAATTGGCCAGTGATTATTTTAATGGCTTCAGATTCTCCACTGGCCTTTGCTATGTTTGCTCTGGCCGCAGCTTCAGCCTGCACTACATTTTGATTTGCTATTACTCGTACTGCCCTCAAATTGTTTTGTTCTGTAAGAAACTTTTGGAAAGCCACTACCTTTTGTTCTATTTGAGAAGCAAAAGCATCCGAAAACTTGAAGTCAGTGATGAACACATTTTCAACCAGTATATTGTTTGAAGTGAGAGTATTTCTAATGGCTTGAGCGATAACGCCTTTTGCAGTCTCTCTCTTCGTAACTAATTCTTCTGCGTTAAATTTAGCTACACTGGCTTTGACTGATTCTTGTATAGTGGGTGAAATAACACGATCAGCATAGTTCACACCTAATAGCTGATAAACTCTATTGACTTCCTTGGGATCTATTCTGTAGTTTAATGCTATAACCGTTCGAACCTCCTGTAGATCGTTAGAAGCAGCCGAAGCTTCTGCTTGGAACTTCTGAGTTCGAACTTCCATTTGTATTACTTGCTCAGCAAACGGAATGATGAAATGTACTCCTTCTGGGAGAACGCGATTTTCGACTGCTCCAAGGTAAAGAACAACACCCCTGTGACCTGCTTCAACAATTACAACTGATTCTAACATGACTACTATAATAACGATGAATGTGATTACGACCGCAGCAATTTTTGCGATGTTATAACTTGGGAATCTTGACATTCTGTCATAAGACATATTACTTAAAAGAAGGTTGGTGTGGACTGGCTATATATCTTTACGTCTAACTAGCGATCTGAAATACACCTCAATTGATAATCTGTTAATCTGTTATCCTGCATTATTAAAACCAATCTTCTTTTTCATTGCTGTAATGATCCAACGATATAGGTAATATGAATGGATTTTAACACACTCCGAAATACGGTTAGTTAAAAATAGCGCTGCATTAGAGTTACTTCAACAATTGAGGTCGTACAATCTAATTTACTGTTTGTAAGTTAACCACACGGATTAGTACGGCAATGGTTTACATTTTGTACACAACTAAATAAAAGTGATTTCTAGTATGTAAAATGCACCTTTTCTGTTGCAACAAATGGTATCACACTTTCCATTATTATCAAATCAAAATTAAGCTCCTCTATGTCTATTGTAAGCATAAGGTAATAATAATCATTTATTGGGATGATAACACGGGTAAGTTTTTCATATTTTCCTAAAGCGTAAAGCAGTTTTCCTATTTTTTCCTGAAACTTCAATCTAGATTTATGTCTCCCTATCGCATTGAGAGTGTATTCCTGGTTTTCCTCCAATGTCATGAGAGGTATCAAATCCTTCCGGCGTTTTACTAAAAGTAGTTCACCTGTTGAAGAGGCTATTCCTATCCATCTTATGGATTTGTTTAGAGCCAATAAAGTGATAGCGAATTTTTCCATATAGACCTGTGTTATGGACATTCTTACTTCCAAGGAGTTATGGCAGCATATATAATATTGCTTCTTGCTATGAGTTATCTATCTTCCAAGTTGAGTACCCAGTTCAAAGGCATAGATAGTGAAATGGTAGTTGATCTGCCAAGCAATATTACATTTAATTTGAAACTTTGTACTTTGTCTTCCGTTAGAAAAGTTGCATTCAATAATATGGTCCTAGGCGTAGTAATTTCTAATGTTGGGCCTACGCATGAATTGCCTCTCTTGTGCATCGCTTCAATACTTACGATATGCTCTTGCTCTAAGTTAACACGTGAGCCAGTTGGAAAAGAGTCTGACACTGGTCCAATCATAGGTTTTATCATTTTCTGTTTTTCACTTGCCCTCATAATATTTGACGAACTATTGGAGGTCATATCACGCCAATTAAGAATGCCTCAATAGGTTAGTCCATAGAATTCAGAAACAATGGGTAACAGGACTTTTAATATGAATGGCATTGGACTTCCGTTTATTAACTCGATTTTTTATTAAGGGGATCATTGGTATGATGCAGGAGTGTGTATAGGAAGTGTTTTTATATTCTCCTTACAACATATCCCCGATGGCGCATAAAATAACGGCACTATTTTTATTTTCACTCATGATTGTCAGTTTATCTATTCTTCTTACGACAACCACTAAGGTATCTTCAGCGGAAGCCGCGCATGTTCGTGAAATTACAGCCAGTAATAGCACAGTTTGGTACGGTGGGGAAAAAATAGGAAATCTCACTGTCGGATTTACATCCCAAGGTTACGAGCCGATATCTGCAGGATTAGTGAATCTTACAGCGCATGTAGCACTATTTCCTGCCTCAGGGAGTGTTCTTGAAGGTTGGCTTATTGATCCTGACATACCTTCTTACTTTAATTTGACGTTGGGTCAATTCGTGAATGGTACCCTAAGATTTGATCAATATATGGTTAATCCAGCGGTGTACAAATTCTTTGTTGTATCGCAAGAACCAGTAGGCGATACTGACCCGCGAATGTCAAATATCATTCTTGGTGGATCGGAATTTGCCCTAGAACCAGAAGATATAGTAGCCGGAAGTAAACTAAATCTTCCTTAAAACAATACTATATTACTTCGTTGTGTAAATAACAATCTGATTAATGGAATAGCTAGTTGTACTAGTCTATCCTTCTTTAACTTCTAGGAGTTGTCAAGTCCTTTGGGAGTTACTACTACAGATATTGATCGATCTTAATAATGAAGCAAATTTGATATGGGCAATAGTATCCGTCTATATCCCATATTGAACTATTATATAACTCGTCTTCATATGAAATTAATCATGTCTATACAGCTAATTCTATTAACGGCTGTATTTGTAACGGCTGTCTTTTCAATGGGAATTACAACTATCCTGATGAATCCAGGCTATGCTCAAGAGCAGAAGTTCATTACATCGCTCACGGGTGATCAAGAAGTTCCACCTAGCGGTTCTGCCGCAAAAGGTAGGGCGTGGCTCAAACCAAATAATGATTCTATGTGGTATAAAATAAACGTGACAGGATTGGATACGGTAATGGAAGTCCACATGCATATCGGCAAAAGTGGACAAAATGGTGACCCCGTCGTAATGCTTTTCCATTCTGGACCCACTGGTCCTTTAAATGGAACGTTGATTCAAGGTAGCTTTAGTGCTGCTGAGTTATATGGTCCTATGTCGGGCAAGACGATATCCTATCTACTGGATAAAATGAATAAAGGAGAGGCTTACGTCAATATCCATACCGGCTCGTTTCCCAACGGAGAGATCAGAGGACGAATATCAGGAGCGAACACTACAATTAACGATAATACAACGATGATAGAGCATACTACGTCTCCGTGAGCTGGACCTCTGATTAAATACTAATGAAATCGTTAACAAATGGGATCTAGCCGCACGACGAACATCAAGAGCTGGAAGGAAAATGGGTATATTGACTCCATTGTTCTTTTTTGATTAAGGCACCTATACGGAAAGAAGTTATTGGAGCTCTTCATGAGTCTCGTTATGTGTTATTCCAAAAAAAAGTTATAAGTAGACTGACACTATTATTGATATCAAGCTAAATTTCGCTACCATAAGGGAACTATCTTGCAAAATAGAAACAGGCGAACTTTCTCCTATTTCTTTAGTTGAGGATTCTATTAACAAAATTAAAAAATATAATCGGACCTCTCGATGGAATACCATATTCACTCAAAGATATTATTTACATAAAGGGTGTAAGATGTACCGCTGGTTCCAGAATATTAAAACATTTTTTTCCGAAAAGGAACGCAGAATGTGTATCGCAGTTGAGAAGAGCGGGGTCCATTATCCTTGGTACTACTAACTTGAACGAATTTGCCTCTGGAATAACTGGGATAAATCCACATTACGGATCATCGATAAATCCTTGGAACAAAGATTACATATCAGGCGGATCGAGTGGAGGTTCGTGTGTATCGGTATCCTGTGGCATGGTCCCCTTTTCACTCGGTACTGATACCGGCGGCTCAATTTCCATCTGCATATTGTGGAGTAGTCGGCATAAAGCCCACATACGATTTGATGAGCAGAGATGGTATTATTAACCTCGCACCATCCTTAGATAATATTGGATGTATAACTAGAAGTGCTTGGGATGCAGCATTAGTTCTAAAAAATTTGATACAAAAGGATCGTCTTTTCCATTATCCAAAGATCTCAAATTCAGGCGAAGATATATTTGAAGAGATTGGATATAAACAAAGAAAATTGGTGGTTGGTATCCCCCATGATTATTTTTTCGATGACGCCGATCTCGAAATCGTGAGGAGTTTTTACAAATTTGTGAATGTTATCGAATCTTCTGGAAACCAGATAAAAATGGTTTCAATCAAGGGTGTTAATAAAATTGAGTCCACGTGGACGCCCATACGGCTTGCGGAGGCTTCGGAACAACATTTGAGGTGGATAAGAACCAAAGCTTCAGAATATTCCGAAGAAGTTAGGACAATGATCAGAAACGGATTAAGGATTTTTGCTGTAGACTATATTCATTCATGTAGGTTCAAAAGTGAGATAAGAAATAATTTTCTCAAAAGTCTCAAGATAGCTGATATTTTAGTTTTGCCGACAACTACCGTTACTGCTCCGAAATATAGTTGCTTTGTAAGAGATAATGAAGAATCATCCAAGATTCGTAGTGCTCTCCTGAGAAACAATATCCCATTTAATATTACAGGTTTGCCTGCCGTAAGTATTCCCGTCGGTTTTGACAGATTTAGAATCCCAATAGGCGTCCAAATAGTTGGCAAACCATATCAGGAGGGAACGATTCTATCCATCGCATTTGCATTCGAACAGAAATACAATTCTTTAGCTAAATTTATTCCTCCAATATAAAATGGAAAGGTCACCGCGTCACGTCACATGTCCTAGTCTAAATCAATTCTGCTTTTAACTCTGGTTTCTGGTTACCGATCATTCTCGATAAACCGTTCATATAGTTACGCGCAAAGGTAGTTATTGGTTGAGACGAGTACCATATACATCCAAGAACCTTGCAGTCATGACAAGTTTTAGCTGTGTCCCATTCAGGAGCGTTCCAAATTTCTTCTACACTTTGTTCCAATAAGTTATATATATTTTTAGGACTATTGAATTTCCAGCATGGAACCGTTACTGTTCCGTTACCATTAACAAATATGCTTTTCCAAACTCCACACTCGTCAAACATTCCTCGTCCATGTTCAATGATTTGGTGAAAATATTGTGGAGGTATCATTATTTGAGGCGAAGAATGCTTCCTACCGTAATCCAAAACACTTTCACAGACCTTTACCATCATATCTTTGTCAGGCAGCAAAGAATATGGAACATCTGATCTGTCTTCCACAAAAGTAAGTGAGACCGCATTTGATCCCATTTCTTTAGCTTTGTCAAAATAACTCTGATCAATGAATTCCTCTGTGTTAAATTTAGTTATCACACTATTGAAATAATGTGGAATATTAACTTCTGTAAGTAGTCTTAGATTTTCTATCACTTTTTGGAAAATCTTGACTGAAACCCCACGTATCTTGCAATATGATTCTTCATAAACGGAGTCTATACTTCAGGTTACAAACTGGATGTATTTTTTTAGCTGGAGGAGATCGATTGTATGTAGAAGCGAACAATTTGTAATGAGGGTGATTGGCATGTTAATGCTGTACAGGTAACTAACAAGATCCATAAAGGACGACTTGTAGGCTCTCCACCTTCTATAATTGACCAAAGGCAATATTTGGAAACTTTATTGAAGATGTACTTCCATTGGTCAGTCGTCAGATCCTTTTCTCTTACAAGTTTTAATTGGCTACCCTTGTCTGCGTCTCCAAACGGGCACATCGGGCAGTAAAAGTTACAATAATGTGTGAAAAAACGGCTGAAGACAGCGATTAAAGGACGTCTTCTTCCTATAACTCGATTGGCTGACCATTTACCTAGACGCTTTATAGTACGTATAGTGTCAATTACCACGAGCAATTGTAGGATGCCCAAATGTATTAAGCTATTCGGCAGGGGTTTTACAGCAAGGCAAGAAATATGTAGAGGGGGTCTAATAAATTCAAAGTCACCCTGTTGCCCAAGAGTTGCCCTCGAGGTTCGCTTGCTTTAAATAAACTGTGTCCAAGAGGACATTGTCTAATTTTGCATTTTGCATTTTGGCCTCTACAAATATAGTTTTTTTCATTCTGGAACCACTAAAATCGCATTCTCGTAGCTCGGCCCACATGAAATTGGTTCGAGTCAAGTTTGAGTCAATGAAAATAGACTTCTTCAAATTTCCATACATCAACAAGGCTTCAGTCAAGTCAGCCCCTTGAAAATTTGAATTTGTCATTTCTGCCTGAACGAGATTGGTCTTTGAGAGGTTGCACTCTGTGAATTTCGTCTCCACACATCGAATCCCATTTAGTAGTGCTCCTGATAGATCTTTACTTGAAAAATCCATTCCACTTATGTCAGGGCGGACAAGCAGATTTGTTAATCTCCATTCATTGAAATCTCTGATCTTTGATTCTGTCAATAATTCAAGCCATCCCTGTTTATCAGGCGCGGACATCTTTCTTTCGGATTTATCAATTACTTATATCAATTTTCGCCTTAGCAAGAAGCCAGAAGTCGACTCTTTGGCCCACAGCCTTAATTTGGTGGTCAATCTTACCAATTATCATCAATGACATGAGAGAAGTAGGAAGACTGATTTATTCTAGTTGGCTTTGCTACCTCCAATATGTCGATTCAATTGAGCTGGATTGACGATGGATGACTATCCGTTTTAGATACTTTGAATCTTTCTGCACAAACTCTGTCTCCGTTAAGAGACAAATATACTATTTTTGATTGTGTATTCACTTAATATATATAGATATTGTATGAATACTATTCAATGGCTGAACGAAAGAACCGAAATCCCACGCCGCGAATAATGATTGTAGATGACGAGGCAGATATTCTATCAGTCATAAAGCGTGGATTGGAATCAGACAAAGAATTTGAAGTGGAGGCTTTCTCAGCGGCAGATGAGGCAATAAGTAATTTTGAAACTCATCCACCAAATTATTACGATTTGGTAATCACGGATATTCGTATGCCCAATATGAATGGATTCGAATTGTATCGCCACATAAAGGAAGCTGATCCCTCAGTGAGGATTGCTTTTATTACTGCATTTGAAATAAACAAAGCAGAGTTCATCAAAGTAATCCCGTCAGTAGAAGTCATTGATTTCATTAGTAAGCCAGTAAGCATTGCAAACCTTAAGGAAAAAATAAGATCGATGCTACCAGATTATTTTGTCAACGCACCAACAATGTAAAGTCAATTAACTGAAAAGGATATTGTTTTGTTACATTAATATTCAAAAAAAAACAAATTACGACTATGTGTTTCGCGAGAGTTTCATTTAACGTAAACGTGGTAAATTCTAAGGTAATTAATGCTAGAAGTCATTAAGAATTTTAAGTTATGGCAAATAAGATTGATACTTCAACTAGGAATATATTTTAAGACTGAATACTATTATATGCATTATATAAAATGATTCTATTGTTGACTCTATTGTAATTCAAATACATTTTGACTATTATTTGAAATTAGAGTCTGAGTCAGAAATTATTTATCGTGTGTATCGTTTCTGCAATATCAGGAATGATGTTTATATCGAATCTGCTTCAATGGGAGTGAACGCCATAAGCAAGACTATCATAAATTCCAAAACGTTTCTCAACGAGAAATGTGAAGTGAAGACAACTAATTCAAGTTGGTCCTCTCTAACTTGGCCATTGGATGGCCAAGAGGCTTGTGCGAAAATATCAGATTCTGAGCTACAAATAATGCTTCAATGATAAATGGAAGTGTTGGTGGCACACTGAGAACTTGATGGCAGGACGAAACAGTCGGTAATAGTAATAATAATAATACCATCCCGTATAGATTTTTTTGTTGATTTGCTTTGAATATTGCTAGTCGTTATAGACAAACTCGGTAATAGGTCTTCTTTATGCTATGAATGATATAATTCATCTTTGGAAGCTCGCAATTGCCGAAAACTAGTACTCGTATAAATTGCCTAATCAATAAATCAATTGGTCAATTAATCAGTTAATTAATCCGGACCTACTATTGGTAATGCCTTATTTGCTGGAAGATTGAATAAGTTTTTCTCTTGTTCTTCCGCTGTTACTTTTTCAAATTCTATTGTCAGCTCTACCGGTCCATTAAATTTCACACTAATTTCATTCGCTAGCTGACCTATTGTTTGTGGATCTGAAAACTCACTTGAACCTTGTAGAAAAACCCGGCTTTGTCTGTGCAATACAGTACCACTGTATTTTGATTGCAAGAATTCTATCAGATTCTGAATAGTTATTTGTGGCACGTCATTAAAGTAAAAACTAATTCCATGTGCTGGTTCCTTATCTACCGGAGTGCCGTATCTGAACCAAAATATGCCAAAATGCTGGTACTCGCCTTGCATACATTTGATATCCCAGTGATTTGCTTTATCTTGTGGATATGTAGAATCAAGGACGTCTTTTATAGTCAATCGCCAGTACCTAATACGCAACATGGAAGATTAAATTACAAGGATTATAATAATGTGGCGAACAGTCACAGAATAAAGATAAAATACCCTACTTACCTCATGAAATATCTATGGAATATAATACAGACGGAAATTCGTCTTCTCGATTGATATTGTTGGGTGAAATGGAAAAACAATTCGATGAGAGAAATGTTCCTTTTTTCGAGTCCTTGTTAGATCATGAAGATTACGTAATTAGAACTCGATCAGTATGTATTCTGGCAAATATTGCAGGCGAAAAAGCTGTCGAATCTATTGCTAAAGTGCTGAAAAATGATGCAGATGCCCTTGTCCGGCATGAGGCTGCATTTTCTCTTGGTCAACTTGGGTTCAAAAGTGGGACTAAACCGCTTGCTGAGGCTGTAGAATCCGACTCAAGTTTCTTTGTTCGTCACGAAGCAGCCATAGCTTTGGGAGTTATAGGGTCTGAAGATTCAAGAAAAACCCTAGTCGATGCTTTAGCCGACTCTAGTGAAGAGGTGAGGGAGTCCGCAATAATAGCTCTTGCAAACTTGGACTATCTAACGACGACTAACAGGAATAATTCGTTTACGAAAATGACTGGTGGATAAGATAATTTACTTTTTATGATGTAATTACTTTACTTTTTATGATATGATGTAATTTTAAAAATATCATGTAATTTTAATATTGTTTTTAGAATTGATTTGTTTTATTAAAAGAGCAAATCTATTTTATACACCTTCTTGTGATACCTATTGTGTCCCCGAGAAAGAGTGAGCAGAAAAAGAGTCCTAATAAGAAGATCCTAGTCAGAGGTGTAAAAGATTACGAAATCAAGTCAGATTCGGTTACTTCAATTGTAAATGATATGGCGAATTCTGGCGGTTTTGAATCAACTAATCTATCTGTAGGCACGCAGATATTGCGCAAAATGGGGAAAGATCCCTCCTGCACTAGATTTCTTTCTTTTGTGGGTGCCATTTTATCTACAGGAGCAAGAGGGATTATTCGAGACATGTTAAAGCACAAAATGTTCGACTGTGTAATCACAACTTGTGGTGCCCTTGACCACGATATTGCACGTGCCAGTGCAAAATACTATTCTGGAGACTTGAGAATGGATGATCGGATGCTGCATAAACACAATGTACATAGATTGGGTAACATACTAGTGCCCCAAGATAGTTACGGACCTCGAATAGAGGAGACGGTTCAATCATGTCTCAATACTATTTATTATGACAAGAGTATTCGTAATATCTCCCCACATGAACTCATCAAACATATTGGCAGCACACTCGATGAATCGTCATTTCTCTATTGGGCATTTAAAAATGATATTCCCGTAATAGTTCCAGGTATAGTCGATGGTGCAGTTGGCAGCCAGATCTGGTTTTTCCATCAACAACACAAAGATTTCAATATCGATATTCTTTCTGATGAAACTAAACTATCAGATTTTGTTTATGAGGCAAAAAAAACTGGTGCATTCATGATAGGTGGAGGAATTTCAAAACACCATACTCTGTGGTGGAACCAATTTAGGGGAGGACTTGACTATGCCGTATACATAACAACATCATCAGATTGGGACGGTAGTTCGAGTGGAGCTTTGGTGGCCGAGGCCATATCGTGGGGCAAGGTCAAAGATATGGCAATGCAGACTACTATTCATGGGGAGGCGACCATTCTACTGCCTTTTATTTATTCTACTCTGACAACTAATCCGAAATAGGTAACACCTTATACTTAGCTCGACACGTATTACTTTAGTCTCTTTTTGATGTACTTATTTACTCATATTTTGTAAACTGTTTCTATTCAGTATAATGATAGATTGTATTCTTGCAGCGTCAGGATCTTTTGGTTGATCATTTTGAATTGTTGTGAGATTAGCAATTTTATCGACTACATCCATTCCTTCGATCACATGCCCAAATACGGTGTATTGGCCATCTAAGAATCTTGAATCATTTGATACAATAAAGAACTGGGAGCCGGCACTATTCGGGTCGCTGGATCTAGCCATTGACAGAATTCCTCGCACGTGAGGTATATCATTAAATTCAGATAGGATTGAATATCCTGGACCCCCTGTACCCCAGAACTCTCTAGGTTTGCCATCTGGTTTCGTGTTGTTATCTCCACCCTGTATTACAAATCCTTTGACTATCCTATGGAATATCGTGTCGTTATAAAAGCCAGTTTTTGCAAGTTTCTCGAAGTTGGCAACATGATTAGGAGCAGCATTGGGATAGAATGCTACTGTTATCGGGCCCTGTGTTGTGTCTATCCTAGCTACTTCCCTTGATTCGGTGGTATTTGCATGGCTGCCCACATTACCGGCCTGGGAGAATGAGGTTCCGGTGGCATCCGTATCCTTTTCGTTGTAAGGATCTGATGTAGGTTTTGGCACATAATTATGGTTGACTTGATAAATCAAAACGCCAAAAAATAGTCCTGTTTGATGACTATTAAAGCTGTCAGATGCGTAAACTAATTTCAAAGGCTGATCACTTCTTCCATCGGCAGGATATTTGATATCTTTTGTGTACAGCGCAACTGTGCCAGGTTGATACTGCTCTGCTAAATTAGTAAGCATGCCTTTGTCGAATGACGCGTAGGACTGGGGAGTAAATGGTATTATGCTGCCAAGAAGCGTTCTGTTCCAGAAGTAGGGTGTAGGCGTAAATCCGTCCTGCTGTAAGTATTTATCTTCTTTAAATCCACCTATCCTAATAAACCACTGTTTCTTACTTTCATCACCGCCACTCCCCAAAACATAGAAATCTGTTCCGTTATTTCCACTGAATCTCTGACCAACAACATATACCAAAATATAGTCGGCCTTAAGATCTTTGGCGATCTTCAATCCATTCTCAGTCTGATCCATGAACATTTTTGCAATGGTAGCAATTCGGGTTTGATTAATTGTTCCGTTATCTGCAAGACTTGTCCTGTTTCCAACTGTCGTTATCCAATATCCATAATCCCACCATGCTGCAACTACTGAATTCTCAGGCGTATTGCTCGAAATCCAGTTTAGCGCATTTGTCCAATCGTTTGTAGTTAGTCTGTACCCAGTTCCACCGTTGGCGATCGATGGAGGGATGTCAGCAGAGCTTATCCAATTTGAGTTCGGAGGGATTATCATACCACTATTATCCAAAATTGGCAGTGAGATGAGGAGAATGATTAATGCAATGAATACTATTCTTATTGGCCTACTTATTTGGGATGCTCCTTCTCGCTCTAGTTTCTTCTTTGTTTTCTGGGCTGTGGTAGGAGAGCGTGTTGCTCTGTAAACTAATATGCTCCTAGTTATTTCGTAAAGGCCAATCCCTGCCAAAACTATGATCCCGATTGAAGCGAATACGAGTAGTCTCGCAAAAGTGGCACTTACGTAGACTCCTGTTATACCGATGAGCAGCGCGAATATAGAAGTATCATTTCTACGCTTAAAGGCCATCCACGCCCCAAACCCAGCAAACATCAAAAGAACTGAATAATCTGTGAAGTAATCAACTAGTGTGGGAGTAAAGTGTTCCGCAACAGATTCAACTAGTGGATTTTGTGAGGAGAGGAATGGATTTATGGCATTTAAATATCTGAATGAAGCGGTATGAAAGACTCCTGTAGAAATTATTCCCACACCGACGACGAAGAATGCACCTAGCCAGATCAGATTATTTCTTACAAATTTTCTTTCATCCGTAAGTCTCTTCATTATGAAGGAGACAGCCAAAAAGATTGTGGCTCCGATCATAGATATTCCTGGCAATCCTGTCACAAATGAAAGCCCAGGGCGTGGAAATGCGCCTGCGCATAACAAAGTAGCAGCAGTAAATGCAATTGCCACTACGAGGGGCGTATTAAGATCTTTTCTAAAAAATGTTACTGCAATTAAGAATATAGATATTGGAATGCTGAAGTATTGAATGCCACCCCATGAGGCATTTGCTAAGCCGAGGAAAAGCCCACCTGCTACTGCCTTCAAAACCGCAATTCCTGGTCGATGTTTTAGGGCTGAGATGAAAAGATAAGTTCCAAGAAGGGCAAAAAATAAACCCAGAGGTTCGGATTTGAACCAACCTAGATTTCCACGCTGTATTATAGCAGGGGAGAAAGCAAAGAGTAAAGCCGAAAACAAACCGGCAGTGGTGCTGCTGAGTGTTCTCACTAGCGCGAAAATTATGATAGTAGTTAAGGAACCAAGAACAACAGGCAGAAGAATTGTGAAATCTAAAAGCGAGATTCCTCTTCCAAATGCTTCATAGAGAAATGCAGCGGCGATATGCAGTCCGGACTGAGAGGTTTTGGGAATGTCCCGTCCTTCCGGATACCAAGACATGGTGTCATGCCATTTCCAATACGCATCAAGCCCGTTATCAACAATATACTTTGTAGCACGATAGTCAAAATATGGATCGAATTCGTTAAGATAGAAGCCATACTTTATTGGAAAAGAGCGCATTATGAATGCCGCGGTAAAGGCTATTCCCAATACACCTATAACTATGAGATGACGAAGTTGAAATCGTCGATCACCAATTTTAAACAGGGTTAAACTACCAGTTAGCATGATGGTCATTCTTTTTACCTATTTTTTAACTTAATGCCAAACATTTACCAATCCCCAACCCTTGATGACTAAAAATTACTAGCCTTTTTCATATTGAATTCCTCTGATAAGCATACTAAACTGATAGCATGATTAAAGGTTTATTTCAAAAAATCCCGGTAGAAGCTCTCAAAAAATGGAACAAAAGAAGGGGAGGATAATAGATCGTAATTAATGCCCTATTACAAGGCAAATTACTTTTTAGACTTGGATCCCTTCTTTGCAGACTTTGACGCTTTCTTCTTTGCCGCCATTTTCATTTATATAAAAAAGAAATCGTATATAAGTTTTAATTTTTAAAAAAAATTTTTGAAAAGTCAATTTATTCTTTTTCTAATATTTTTGTTGAACATACTGTAACCAGTTCCGAGAATCGTACTGCATCTTCTTTTGTCCCCACTATTGAATCATAATGCATTGGAATCGCCATCTTAGTAGGCCTAATGAGATCGTTTACTGCTACCGCTGCTTCTTCTGCTGTCATCACGTATGTTCCTGACACAGGTGTCAGAGCTATATCGGGATTTATCATTTTCATCTCTGGAATTACATCTGTATCTCCGGTGTGGTAAATGACAATATTGTTAATAGTGATTATGAATCCTACCTTGTCATCCTTTTTGGGATGAAATTCTTTGTTTGTATTGTATGCTGGAATGGTCTTTATCAGAATATTTCCAAAAGTTATTGTTTCATCGGGGCCGACACCGCGAATATCCTTGACATTCAGATCCTTCAGCTGAGCCAAACATTCATTAGCTGCAATCACGAGAGTATTCGCGTTAATAACTTTATGCAAATCATCTATTGAAAGATGATCAAAGTGGTTATGGCTGATTAGAACTAGGTTTGCATTATTCAAATCATTATACTGTTTTCCTAACTTGTAGGGATCAATATACAAAATTTTATCATCATCGGTTATTTGAAAACCTGCATGCCCTGTCCATTTTAGAGTAATTCCTTTGAATTCGACCATGAAGTAAGTTTACATGATGAAGATTTAAATTTACGCTCGGTATTGATTTGCCACTATCATTCTGTTGTTAGTTAGAGTGATTACTAAAACATTATTGTCTATTAGCTTTCTCAACAATTCATTGTCTAGAGTTGCAACAGCGCATTTGCTTTTTATTGCATATTCGATTAGCATACTGTCTACATCATAATTAAATTCACCAATGTTTGTAATTTCAAACCTTGAATTAGCCATTTGAATTGCAGCCCCTGCCATCTTTGACCTCTTGGGCCCTGCTCTTTTCTTAATTAACTCCAGTTCTTTGAGAACACTAGATGGGACAATAAATTTCAATTTGCCAAGTTCATCTTCTACCCTCTCCCGGCAAGTTATAGGATTGGAAACCAAAGCCATGAGAAAACTACTGTCACAAAATATGTCCATTCTTTCATCCTTGATATTTATTATGATAATAGGTTCGAGAAATATAAATGAGAGATATTACGCTTCGGTTCAGAAATCTGCCAAATGATCCTCGTATGAAAGGATTATCGCGCTAAGTCTCAAAAACTTCATTATTAAGGATAAAGTTACAAAAATAATTGAAAACACTAAGTACCGGCATTAAGATTAGGGCGAAACCAGAAAAGGTTTGGGATATCCTTACAAAATTTAGCGATTATGAAGAGTGGAATCCAGTTATGACTAGAATAATTGGCGAGGCAAGTCTAGGTAAGAAAATTGAGGTGCACATACATACAATTAAAGGAAAAAATAGAATATACCACCCCACCATAACTAAATTTGATATTAACAAGGAACTAAGATGGCAAGGGAGATCCTTCTTGCCAGGCATCTTTGAAGGCGAACGAATTTTTGAGATCAAAGAGATCTCTTCGGAAGAAATTTCTTTTATTCATTTGGAAGTTTTCAGAGGTATTGGGGTGAAACTAATGGGTAATAGACTCGACGAGGATCTTCAACAGAGTTTTGAGGCTATGAATATTGCTCTAAAGGCAAGAGCTGAATCTAAAGTCTAAAGGTTTCTATTATCATCTGCGTTCTTTGAATCTAGACTGCTGGCGCAAATAACGCGATAAAAGGAAGTACAATAATCCATTATTCTAAGATATTCTAATTGCATTTGCAAATTTCTCTTAATGCGAAAAGGGTTAACATAGAGAAAGAAGCAAAGTATGGACTTATCGTAAGTTGCGTATGATATATGTGAAACATGAGTGAAAACGGAGACCATCAATACTCATTATACTGAACAAAAATCTTTGTTATATTAAAGATTCAAACAAGTGAAACGTAATCTAGGAAAGACACTTTTGTTCTCTCCCTTAGAGGTAAGTCTTGTTTAATCTTTCAGTATCCAGCAGCCTCTTGTTTTTGATTTTATTTTATCTATTAATAGCTCGGTTTTTTTCGCAATTCTCATATCGATTTAAAGCGATTGAATTATTAGAGTCGAGGTTTGCACGATCTATTCGAGAATTCAATAATTGGCGTTCCTACTCCCCAGGTTTATGCATTAGCAGATTGAGATTCAGTTGGTTCTTCTGATAGTGCTGCAAGTATCCTCGCATTTACATCGTTTAAGTCTAGTTGTCCATTCAAATAATTGATAAAGTTACTTGAAGTAATTATTCCTGTCGTCTTCGATCCATTTACGACTACTAGATGTCTTACCTTGTTCTGTAGCATAACACTGGCTGCTGTCTCTATGGATGAATTTGGATCTATAGTTACTATAGGAGAAGACATTATATGTTGAATGATGAACTCACTACTACTTGCATCTTGTATACATACCTCCCTTACAAGGTCCCTCTCTGTAACAATACCGATCGCTTGATCATTTCTGTCTACGACAACTAATGAACTTACGTTCTTATCTTTCATTCTTTTCGCAGCCATTTGTGCAGTCTCTTCTAATCCAATAGTCTCTATCTTTACAGTCATTATTTCACTTACGCTCTTCACCATCACTATGAATAACTACTTGTCCGGTTTTATAGGTTATCATCTATCATTGGCACGTATCTCTCTTGCCCTGATTCTATACCGAGGCGTCACAGAATTTGACTTGACCTCTAACCATATTTTAAGCGATTATTTGAGGTTCCAAAACACAAAGGAAGATGATTTGTTGAATGTTCATCCATCGTTTTGTTCGGCGCGCATGTTAATCTGCATCATTTTCCAATGTGACTCAGGAATAAACTGATTCTTCACTGTGGATGAGAGCTTTGTAGTTCTTTTGGTTATTCCAAAGTCTGTTGACTAATCTATTAATTTTGATTATAAAATATAATTCCAGGTAAGTATATCTGCAAAGAATCTTCCGCATCGTTACCATAACACCACATCGCCCCGAGATAATAACATGTGGTGATGTTCTAATTAACCTAAGTTTATTTAGTTTAGAATAATGAGTATGGCGATTTCTTATCTAATCACGTTACTATGTTTGAATATTATGTATGTAGTTACCTGAGAAAATGTGATCTTTTACGACATAAAGTCAGTAAGTAAAGATGAATTTTGAGAGCATATCTTTTTATATTCTTGACTTAGAAACTTAATATCATTTTCTAGCACAGAACGGAGTTTTGAATTGTAGATTGTAGCTGCAGGATGTATTGTAAGGAAATATTTTCTTTCTCCTCGTACAATAAATTTACCTCTACTAGACATGATTGATTTTCCACCCACTATGGATTCAAAAGCGGTCCGGCCTAGGATACAAATTATTTCAGGGCAAATAACTGAAATCTCTCTGTCAAGATAATCTCTGCAGGCAGACCGTTCCTCATCATCAGGTATTCTATTTCCTAGTGGCCTACACTTCACAACATTTGTTATAAAAACTTCAGCCCTACTGAAGCCAAATTTTTGCAAGACATCTTCCAAGATCTTGCCAGCTGAACCCACGAATGGTCTTCCTTCCATATCTTCCTTTCTTCCTGGAGCTTCTCCAACAAACATTATTCTTGCTGATGTCAACCCTTCGCCGGGTACTGCCTTTGTTCTCGTTTGACAAAGCTTACATAATGTGCAAACCGTAACCTCCGATCTAATCTGTTCTATTGAATCGGTATGGTGATGTGAAGAATCTTTCACAGAATTTACTACGAATAACAACTTACTTATAGCTTCTCACTTTACTAATAGAATAGCAGTTTGTAACGCCTAAATTTTGCTTCTGTATTTAGTTGTTCAGATTGTCATATGTAATGCAATCTACAATAATTGTGAATGTGATTTCAACTTCGAATAAACAAATTCGATCAGTCAATATCTCAATATGGCCGGGAACATCTACGTTATACTATTAAATAGATATGATTTAACACTTATACTTGATTCTTTTTCCTATTAAAATAAACATAAACGGAATTAATTTGATTTCATTATTACAGATGAGCAATGTTTTTCACCCCAGTTTATTAAATACGAATGATTGATTGATTACTCCATGAACTCCAAGATAGATCAGTTGGATCTAAAAAAGGGGGTAAAGGATGTTATTAAGAATGTTGGCAAGAACTTTGGCAAAATCCAAGAAATTAAGAACTCAGAATCGAATAATGATGAGTCAAAGTTTGCGGGAATAGTATGGGAGAACAAAGTAATCTCTAATCTTAACAACAACCCTCAGAACGAAGAGCTCGATGACAGAATATCATTACCCACTAAAGCAATCGAAACAGACCACAACGAGAAATCATTTCAGGCGATTGATATCGAAATCGATGCTCTTCAAAGGACGACCGTATTTAGCAATAAAGTCTCCATGTGGATATCTTGATACAGGTCGAATTTCTCACCGCACTTTGAACGTATGATTTAATTGAGTAATATTGAAAGATAGATATATTTGCGCATCATGGAATTGGCCAGCATAGCACGAAGCATCATAAAACCTATTTCATAGATTATGAAAACATTAGGACAGCTAAGAACATGGATTGATTATTAGATAATGACAGGAAACGTACCTTCGCGAGAATATAATTTTCATTGAACGTATCAGGCATTTTTGAATTCCCAATGGTCGGTAATTGTGCGAAATTCGATATTAATGGATCGGAAAACGAGAACAAAAAACAGTGTATTATGTAGATTTTACAACCTTTGCTACTGTCAGTCATAATACTTCTGTTTTTTCTCTTTGGTTCTGTTCAGTCTATAAGATCGAGGTTTACGTATATTAGAATATAATTCTACCTAAATCAAAAACCGCCAAGAGCCGTTTATTAAGCTATGAGACTGTATCTTGTCGTTATTCACAACTCTTACACAGACGACCTAAAGATTTTCTTATTCTAATGAGTGTTTAAATAATGTGATCGTGTATGACATGAATAACATTGAATTCAAATACAAAAAATCTTATTGCAACGATTGTAGGCGTGATTCTAATAGCCGGAGTATTAACCGTCCCGTTAGCATTTGATCATCAATCAGCTGATGCAAGGAATGTCAAAGTCAAGTCTGTGAAGAACAATATCATGAATAAAATTCAAGCAATAACGAGAGCCGCAGGTACAGGAAATGATGGAATTAGTTCCGACGGTAGCTCTGGGACCGGTACCAATGGTAACCCAGGTTCTAGCACGAATGGCGTTCCAGGTATCGAAGGAAGCAGAGGCATCGTTATTGCTCTCCCCGGAGTTGAACGTATTAGTGATTCGACAGGAGCTAGCGGAGCTTCAGGTATTGGATGTATTGGCGCCAGCTGTAACGGTGGGGCTGGTGCTGCAGGCGGCGTAGCTGGATCTAACTTCGGTCTATCTGGCTCTGTTTCTGGCGGATCTGCGTGTCAACAGGTTGTAAGTGGTGCACAAGCATGTTCTACTGGCACTGGAGGAGGTACCAATGGAGGTTCATCTGGGCCAGGCGGAGCTGGCGGCATAGGCATAGGCGGTACTGGAGGTAAAGCAGGGGATGCATCTGGCGGAGTTGGCGGCCTTGGTGGATGAGTATATCTGAAACTGCTAACTTATGTTAATGACTAGAAGTAACTTCAAAATAGTAAAACAACTCTTTCTTTTTTCAATTTGTCATCTGATTCTAAAATACAAATGAAGGAATACAGTGGTGATATCAGAATTTCGGCCTTAGAACAATTTTCTTTTCGGCTTCTGCATTTTGATTAGGTATCATAACGCGTGTTTGTATTTATCTTAAATTAAACAGCCCTTTTAAGAATGGAAGACAATTCGACCGCAGGCGAGAGTAATCGAGATTGTTTCTGTGGGAATCCCAAATGATATGCGGAAAAAAAGGAAAACGATATTAGGGTAACGAAAAACCAAGACGTTAATATTTAGTAATTAGGACACATAGCATATTGCGAACTACAAATCCATTTCACAACCTATTCAAAGAAACCATTGCCTGGAATGTCCCAGTATATAGCAAATCGGAAGCTTAATGATACCCCCAGTTTTGTATTATGCACATGAGAATAAATTTCAACTTCTTCAAGAAAAATGAAAAAGACAATGTTTTTAAATGCAAGAATTGTTCTATGACGTTTCAAGACAAGGAAAGAATGTTAACTCATAGCAAGAAGGCACATACAGGTAGAGAGAAACCAGATACTGGTCATCACTAATTACAGTACGTTTCCTAATTTTTAGTAAAGTATTTTAGCCATTTTGGAATCAATCAATAGGTGGAATTGATGAGTAAATCTTCAGCAGAAGATTTTAGCAAATAATAGATAGACTTTACAAGTGCCAAAAAAGATCTGGTTTTATCCAATCAGTTCTTGTTTTTCTATACTTGGTTAGGCTGAACCAGTCATTATCTAACTTGAACAAGAGAACACGAGATATAGCTTTTGGACATTCAAGTAATTGTTAACTTTGAGTCGCTAAAATAGCAACAATAACATTTTTTTAACTGCGGTTTAAAAAGTATAATATAACGAGGAAGTAAAATTATTAAGCATATCTTTGTTCTTGACCACCCTGCAGTGGTTGGTCGGGAATTATACTACTATTACCACTATATGCAAAATTTTGCTTTGTACAGTCTTCAATCCCTTGTTGTAGCCTATCAAAACCTAAGCTACCTGACTGAAGCTGACTGAAAAGTCTGTCAAAGCATTGAAATGGGTCGAATTGTAGCTTCTGTCACAAAAACGGCTTGTTTTAAAAAACTACAGGTCTTAATTCACTCGGACTGCGTTCGTCATTAGGGCCAAATAGTATTGCAAGTGACAAGAATAGTAGTCCAAAAAATACAACAAAACATTGAACAATGAAGGATTTGTAGGCCATAGTACTTTTGTATATTCAATAGCTTAGAGGGACTTTAAAACATTCCTTTTAATGCGACTTTAAAAAAAGCTCCTATCATATTGCAGATCTCATGAGTATGGATTTTTCTTCTAAACGATAAAATAGTGAAAATGTCTGAGGGATAATCATCAGACAAGGTACCTCAAGGGGGTCGTCTCTTCTAAATTAGTCCATATGGTCGAACCATGTCGAGAAGGATTACCCTCCACAATAATAGAGAATTTGTTTACGATGTATTATGACACAATTGGCGCCTACAATTTTTTAAACCTACCATCCACCAACGAGATCAAACCAGTTGCGATCAACGGTTTTTCAGCAAGTGCTTTCTCAATGGCATTATTACTTAATTGAATTGCCTTTTCAACACTCATATTTTCTTTATATTCCTGTTGAATTACTTCAAGAGCAATTTCTGAGGATTGTCCGATAGCAAATGCAGAACCTTTGAAATAAGTTCCACTGGGATCGATCTGGTAGAGCTGAATTCCCGTTTGATCTTTGCCAGCTATTAGTATAGACGCTGCTTGTGGTCTGACTGAATATATTGTGAACGTATGAAGATATGAACTTATGTGTCTTGCCAACGATCCTATTTCTATCGGAGTTTCAAATGAAACGCTATGTTTTTGTGCGTACAATCTAATCTCATCGATAAGTTGCAAGATATCTCCAATGTATCCTGATCCTGTCGCACCGACGTGATCGTCTATTGAGAATATCTTTTCGGATGGTTCGACGAGTGGTCTCGTTGGTTTTATTTGACTAGATATTAAGGCAAAGTTTGGTGTCTTTATTCCTATGGTCGTTGACCCTTTATTAACGGCCTCAAGTGCACTATCTACGAATACTAACCTTCCCCCGGGTCCATAGTATGACGAGTATCGATTATTTCCCGAAAAACCTACGTTTGTAAAGCTATTATCTGACACTTCTATATCACCTTCTACTCGCCGTTACTGTTACCAAGTTCGGAATTACGAGGACATCAATTCCGTTACCAGATCCAGGGTCACGTTCCATTGCTGCGGCTACAGCCTTTGTAGCAATCTCTTTAGCCTCTTCATTGGTTATGTTCTTATGATAAACACTTTCAAGTACACCATATGCTATTGGAGAGCCTGAACCTGAAGAAGCGAAATCCTCGGTCGTTAATGCGCCACTCATATCTGCAGCATAAATATGTCCTCCATTATCATCGACACCGGCAACAAGTAATTCTACAAAATATGGTTGATAGCTCTTGAGACCAGAGTATGCTATATTCGCAATTAATCTCGAAGATTCTTTCACAGTAAGCGGAAATCCGCGACGCAATTCCAAAAGCTTTCGTTCCGCCTTCGCAACTCTGATCAAGTATTCTGCATCGGATAGCTGACCGGCTATCGCTATAGCAAGTGTGTCATCCACCTTAGCTATCTTTTGTGTTATTTTAGACCCAATGAAGAAACCCTTGCTGGCTCTCCTGTCTGAACCTAAAACCACGCCTTCTTTTGTTTTGATACCAACTATGGTTGTCACTATTTTTCATGATTATATACAAAATACAAGAATAAAATGACTAGGTTTGATAAAATGAGTCACATAATTTAGTCTTCAGGTGAGACCTTATCTATCCGATCTATCCGTTATCAATTAATTCACATGTTCAGTTAAACTAATCTCATCGATTTTTATTGTACTGACACTGAAGTCATCTAATTTTCTTTGAAGTATTGCTGTAATCTCCTTGATTATTCTACTAGCACCAAACATAGCTTCCAGTCTGGATTCTCCTGATATAGCATTGGTCTCTATGACACAATAATTTCCTATTATTATTAGGGTAAGCTCGTACGACGTCGCTTCATTTACCCATTTTAAAGCGTATCCATTGTTAGTTTTCTTCAATTTCACAAATCGATATTTATCGAACCACTTTCCATGTAGACCTATCAATATCTGCTCAACTTCGATCTGAACGGGTATGCTGGCGTGAAGAAGTTGGAAGTTAATACTGCTCTTTGAGAATATACGTGAGGGTTTCTTGACAATTTTACCGGACGAAGTAAATACCTCTGCATTTTTATTCAACCCATAGCCTGCATCAGATTTCTCAACTAAACCTAACTCCTCCAGCCTAGCCAAGGCTCGAGCGAGACTCTGCTGATGAACGTTTAGTTTCCTCCTCATTCCAGTAAATGAAAAACGGGAGCTATCTTCATTGATTAATAATGATAGAATTTTCTTATCATTATTGTGAAGCTCATCCTCCAATTTTGGACATTCCTCTACGTTACCCGGTTTTGGAATTTGGACCTGTATCGCTTTTTTTCCACCAATAATTATGTCATCGTCAAATTTTTGTTTGCTTTTCTCGCATTCCTGATTTTCATTTACATATTGATTAGCATCCTGCTCTTCAAATCCTTTTGCAGATCCAGATAATTCTATTTTAAATATATCCCTCTCCTTTCTTATAGAGACCCAGCTAAATATAAATCAAAAAGTATACTAAAGGTAAGTTAGTAGTCTTGCAGTTACTATACTTAATTACTAGGGAGGATAACCTATGATGGTTAAGACTAACAATTGACTTTAGTTGAGGATGTCATTTATAAACCATTGGGCCTGAATGAAATTGCACCAGACTGGGCAAAAAGGCTTGTACATCAAAAGCTTCCTTTTACCCTATCCTTTACGTGGTTTAAATGGTATTTTGAATTAGATTCTCCATCAAAATGTGTAGTAGGAGAAGCCTATGGATATACTTCATCGTATGAGGGAGAGTGCAGAGATTGCAGTGAGTTTGGATGGAGATTTGGTGATATGTTCATGACACGCTCAAAGGCAGGGATTGAAGACAATATACGGATGTTTGTTGCTCATTGGAATGACAAACATGCGCAGCTGTCAATCAACCGTATGGACTAAAGTCTAATTGTGAATTTCTACTAGCGAAAGTGTCACGGATTTCTCAAAATTCTTTTAGGTATAAAAATAATAATCATTCAAGATGTATTCATCCATATTTCAGTGCCGCACGATGTGCACCAAGTGTATGAAACGCCAGATTCTACTCAGGTAGAAGTAAAACTTGGTAAAAAAAAAGTAAAGAAGAGGGATTTAGTTACTGTGTCGGTACAGCAGTTGCGTTAGTCAGAGTCATATCAATTGATGAACTCGTTCCAGTTGCATTCGACGACATTTCTATCTGTCCTCTGATCTCACCTTTTTGATGTTCTTGTGTATGGACATTGGTGTAGGTATCTCCATTACTCATTGCAGAGATTAGGTCTGCTACGGTTTTATCTTTCATTGGGCCTACGAGAGACGAATCACTAATGTTTCCCCTTATCGCCATTCCAAGTTTTGTTGGGTTATGCTTGCTACCTTTTAGTAGGTCAACTATTACGTCACCATTTTCACCCTTCTTTCCACTGTGAACGTGGGCCCCTGTCGCATCAGATAATCCAGTTACGTTGACCTTGTACTTTATCGCCGTATCATTTTTCATTGTTGTGAATGTTGCGTCTCCACTTGCTTTTGTATCCACTGGTGGAACCTCTTCAGATCCCGACAATGTCGCATGGAATTTTTGTTTCGCAAAAACAGAGCCCGCATTAGTCGTAGCGACTACGACAATTAAAGACGCGATCGCTGCTAATAGGACAATTAAGTTCAGATAGCTGTTGTTTGACATACAATTACGTACAGGAGAGCGTTATAAAGAGGTTTCAAAATTTGTTTCTGGTTATGCGTAATTAAAAAAAAGCAAAAAATCATTTAAAGAACATGTATTATGAAAAGTGCAAATTCCTTGAAAAGTGGGATTTTTGGAGTCCTACCATAAGAGAAATTGGATAAACTGCCTCAATAAAAAATTTCAAAGATTTCTTAAATTGCTTTCATATAAAAAGACTAGGAAAGACACATTTACAAGAGCGGAGTATTTGAGTTATAAGTAGGGGAAATGAGTGTGAACACTGGGCATGTAATGCATCCACCAACAGATGTGTTGGCTGCGGCATAATAATTTGTCCATCGTGCCTGAAAATACCCATTGATTGTAGATGTGAGAATAAAGATATTTGTTGCACATGATATGAATTGATTGATTCGCAATTGACACTCTTGCGATTAACGTTGGGATAAGGCATACTTTAGTAGTTTTGCGGAGCAAATTGAATACTATTACTATTGGATATGATACTTAGTGCTCGCATGATAGATTTTCTGGATACGGAATTATTTGTAGGAAAAACGGTTATTCTGGCATCTTTAAATCACAGAGAAAATAGAAATATTGTTTAATCACCAATGTATCGAGGCTACATCATTTTAATAGCAGGTTTTTTTTTATTATTTGTTGGTCTCAATTAATTTAGTGTATGTGGACAATCCAACATCTGCTCATGTCCCCTTTGCAGACGAAAAAACTGTTCTAAGTAGTACCGTAATAGAACCACGTAGCACAATTGAAACCAATCTAAAGGTAACTGGAACTCAGACGTTCTGGAAAAATTTAGTTATATAGTGATACATTTTAGTCCATCCAATGTTATGGTGCAGGGAACCTTGAAGGATCCTAATGGAGTTAAAGTAATGAGTAACGAATCGGATAGGCCATTTGTGGCTTCTTTCAGGCCTAATAATCCAGGGAACTATACACTTCTCGTTTCAAACTTAGGAAATGTTTCGGTAACAGCTGATATAACCTTTGGACGTAATCCACTTTTAAACGTAATTGCGGGATATTCGATGGAAATTGGAATTATTTTAGTGATCGGGGCTACTGTTATGATCTTGAGGAAAAAATTGAGAACCAACAAACAGAATGTTCCAAGATAAATAATTATATTTGGTTCAAGTTGTAAGATACGTTAATCTATTTCTTAGTAAAGTACGAGAGTGGCGACTTAGTCTATACACGATATACATGTTCCTTTGTTAATACACAACGCAAAGGAGCTTCTAGGTGTGTGGTTGCTTATTTGTTGCTTCAATTATCTTCCGCTTTTCTTCATTGAGTTCATCTTGGCTAAGGCCAGTAGCTATGATTATAATACTGTTATTGTCGTCAATATTATCCTGAGTAAAGATTGCAGCATGAGAAGATGATCTCAATGTTCTAACAATGGAATAATCATTATCTGGTAGTTTTAATTCCAAGTTTCTTAGAGGTATAATTGAACCATAACTGTCGATGTCAAGTTCCGTGACTCTGACCTTATTACCTTTGATCCCATCGATCTTCACTAGCATGAAGTGCGTACTGGTAGCATGTCCAATTACTTACACTTTTCTATAGAGTCTTTCAAAATGTTTCAAATTCCTGAATTTTTTGTTTTCATTAATTTCAACAAAATTGTTAGTTAACATTACCCAAACCTTGTTTTTTAGTTACTGTTCTATTTTTCTTCTAATTTATCAAAATAAATAATATAACTTCAAAGAGGTTGAGGAATGAATATAGTTGCAAATTCTTCCACTATTAGAATGCTCGTCAGCACGTGCAAACGATTATTTCACCACACTTTTCATTCAATATATAATTCTAACTACAATCTCAAACTAGTGTTACGAAGTGAAGCTTCAAGCTCTTTATACCTCTGTTTTGAGACAAGACCTTTACAAGTTCTCGAATTTTCTTGACCTGACCCTTGACCATTATGGTCTCTAGGCAGTTATGATGATCTAGGTGGACGTGTGTAGACGCGCTAATAATATCGGCATACTCATGCTGTGCATGTATAGATTCCCGATCTTGATTGTATGTATGATTATCGTACAGCATAAAGACTGCTCCTGCTCCTGCTCCTGATTGGTTTTCAGCCCCTTTCCACTCATTTTCATCCACAAATGCATGTAACGCAGCCTGTATGGCCTTTGATCTATCCGAAAAGCCTGCTTGAATCATCGATTTGTCAAACTGCTTCAGCAATTTTGGCGCAAGCGACATGCTGATTCTTGTTGCCCGATTCTTGCGATGTTTATGATCGTCTCTATTTGTAGGTTTCAAAGCAATTTAGTGTTAAGACTGGCAAGTAATCTCTAGATATTAATTGATTTCCTTTGAACTGAAGTATGTTGGTAACAATAATAATAATCCTGCTTTAGTAGCCAGCAGATTGGATTGAATTATACTGGATTATAAATGAAATACGGACTTGAGCAATATTCTGACATCAATTATGTGCGTCACGGCAGCCGGTTCTACGATTTTGCGGTAATCACAATATAACGAGACAGATTATTAAAAGATTTGTCTGAACTTTTGGTAATTAAAGTATGCAGAAATCGGAAAGTAAAATATCGTTTATTTAAAAAAAGAGAAAAAAGGAATTTGTCTTCCTTCTGTTCTGTTGTATCCTTGTTTTCTAGCTACCACTGTTGTCGTTGACACAGCTTCCGGTTGTTTCACATGCAGATGCTCCATCAGCGCCGGTGCCGCCAAATACGTCACCGCCGATGCCGCCATCGCCGCCGATTGAGTCACCGCCGATGCCGCCTGGAGCTCCTGTGCCACCGTTGCCGTTGCCGCCGTCGGTAGTTGCACATGCTGGAGATGTTGTTCCACCTTGTAGACACGAAGTTGCGCCATCAGCACTGCTACTCAGGCCCAAGTTGTTTCCACCAGGTGCACCAGCTGCGCCTGCGCCGCCGTCACATTCGACGTCCACAGCACCAGCTACACATCCAATTCCGCCAGCACCGCCTGTACCGCCTGTACCGCCTGCGCCACCGTCACCGAATCCAAGGGATGCGCCTGCGTCACCGCCTAGTGCGCCAACATCGCCTGCTGAACCGCCGCTACCTGCAGCACCACCAGATGAGCCGCCGCCAGTTCCAGCATTACCTGCACCACCGTCGCCGCCAGCACTTACGCCAGCGTCGCCGCCATGTCCGCCGTTGCCGCCTTCAGCTTCTACTTCAGCTTCAGCATTGCTGCTCGTTCCAGCATTGGTGTTGAAACAGCTTCCAGGTTCTAAGCAAGCTACTCCGCCTGCTCCGCCGTCGCCACCGAAGGCGAGGCCGCCTGCGCCGCCTGTTCCGCCAATACCGATGCCGCCTGCGCCGCCTGCAGCTGCATTGCCGCCGTTAGCGTCGCCACCAGCGCCAGTTGCACAAGCTGGGGTTGATGCATTGAATACGCCTTCACATGCAGAGCCACCATTAGCAGAGCCAGATAAACCGAAGTTGGATCCGCCTGCGCCGCCTGCAGCACCAGCTCCACCGTCACAGTGGGCCACGCCTACAGCGGAAACACATCCGATGCCGCCTGCGCCGCCAGCACCGCCAGCGCCACCAGCGCCACCGCTACCGCTTGCGTCACTAACGCCACCGCTACCAGCTACTGCTAGTATAGCACCTGAAGCACCGCCTGCGCCGCCAGCGCCGCCGGTGGAACTTCCACCGTTACCGCCACTTGAGCTGCCGCCGTTACCACCAGAACTTATACCACCAGCACCTGCACTTCCGCCATGTCCGCCTACTGCTTCAATTTCAGCTTTTTTAGTACTTTTTTTACTGCTACTTTTCTTGTATGATTTCTTCTTCTTTGCATCAGCCATGTGATCGTCGAAGGCCAGCGGGAGAGTTAAGGCTCCTGCGACCAAGATCACAGCTACGGCTGTTGCAAGGACAAATTTTGCATTTGAATTCAACGTAAGATAGTTACTGCGGCGACGTTTATTTAAGTCTCACTGAATAAAGTAATATAACAGGATTTTTCCGTTTTTTGGAAACTAACTGGGTCTGCAGCCGAGCTGCCCTGAATAATACTTCATCTTTTTAAGCTTTTTTCCGGATATGAGCGGGGATACAAACGGTAAACAGAAGGGAACAGAGCTAAAGCCAGTAAAACGGCATGTTAAAATAAAGACAAGGTGTATTTTGTATAAGATATTCTAATTTAGGAACACAAATTGCGTTTTCAAAGTCGAAAATGGTACAGTCTTTTATGGACTGATTGCTGCGGCAGCTAGATCATATATCAAATAAGCACACATTGGATAGATAGTGATGTGGAGAAGAAATCCATTGGGAAGAAGACATTCCCAAATAGTTAGTCTGTCCTGAGTGCAACGAACAATATGAGGTATGCTGATTTTTGCAGTTTCCATATTCCGAAGATAGAATTGGTTCAAAGAAGTCGAAAAATGAGTATTTATTACAAAGATAACCCCCAACCGTGAATTTTCCACTATTCGAATGAGTCAAAGTTATGATAATTGTACTGGTTTATATGCAATAACATAATTCAAATGGATTCACCAGATACAGTAACTCTTTTCTTGTAAATTTTCGCCGTACAATCAGGGCTTGGTAATTACAATAAATTTCTTTAATTAAGCCTTTCGATGTTTTTTCTTCCGAGAGTAACAACAACTTTAATGAATTAGTGGACGTAATATAGAGTACTTGAAACTAGGATTTTTCAATTGGAAGCACAAGGTGGAGAAGAAAGAGGATAACCAGTCATTCAGATGCAAGCGTTGTGGTACTACATTTGAAGATAAAGAAAAGTTAAAGAAACATAACGAAAAGGCTCATAGTGGGAAAGCCAAATAGAATAATTTCCTATCCCTCCTCATGATTCAAATACCGTGGCTGATAGCCCTTAACTATTGAGAATGACCGGTATCAAATAGATATACTCTAGCGAATCTCTCACCTGTTAGCTGTTAGCGCATGCAGTGGATACTGTCTCATCTTTGATACTTATATCTGGTAATCTATTTTTGATTTAGGGATGGTTAAAAATGTATATATTGCATAAACCTATAATTTGTATTTGTCCAAGTATACGGCAAAACTCATGTTTAAAAATGTCAAGGATGTGAGGGATGAATAATGCCAGATCCTAATGCCAGGCGTCTTTTATGGTTTCTATTTGCCGGTTCTAAAGGTGGTGGAAATAGAATTAGGATCGTTAATATGCTGACTGAGCAGCCTAGAAACATAAACCAGCTCTCTAAATCCCTTAATCTTGATTATAAAGCGGTCCAGCATCATATGTCTGTATTAGAGAAGAATAATTTGGTAACAAAAATGGGCGAGAAATATGGAGTGACATACTTTATTTCAAATTATTTAGAAGCAAATATGGACATGTACAATGAAGTAAAGTTCAAGATATTAAGATGAGAATTAGTTATAGATATGGACGGAATTTGGATAAATGTAAATAAGGCAAATTCAAACTAAATGGTGTATATATGGCTATGTTGATGGACCTAAGTGCCGCTATTAGTATTGCAAATGTGGCACTCCTTATGGTCCTATTAACTGTATACGTAAGAATATACAGAAGCAGTAAAGCGATATTTACTCTAGGTCTAGTGTTTTTTGCGGGCATGCTTACGCTACATAACTTAATTGCCATCTATGCTTATTTTGCAATGGCTCCATTGTATCATGAAGGCCTACTACCTTATTTTGTAGTGATCCACCTTGCAGAACTTGCAGGAATTGCAGCACTGCTGAAGGTTACTCTCTAGTGGATAGAAGGATTGATCTGAAAGAGGCAAGTTACAATTTAGCGCTAGTCCTATCTACTATGATACTGCAATGTTATCTAGAGGGAATACCAAGGCTATGCATTTCTATACTCATGAGAAGAATAGATAGGAGGAGCATGACAATGGTACATTATTAGACCCGCTAGATCGATAGTTATGTAGAAATTGTTCTTTTACCAGGGGATAATAATTTAGCAGATACGTTAGTACCTCATATTATTCTCCATTTGAGTTCTTGTATGAAAGGGCATGTCATAATCGAACAATATGAGGTATGCTGATTTGAAATAACAAAAGTGGGAGATTATTTTTAATAACCAGCCACATATAGTTATCATGTTCATACACGACTGAATTCTGTTTCCTTGAGTTCATTAGTTTCTCTATAGTATAGTAGACCTTATTATAAGATATATTATTATACATAAGCAAGTAGCAGTATATAATTAATGATTGTAAAAAATACTGATCCGTATAAATTAAAAAAATGTACTGCATGCAAGAAAGAAATTAAATTACAAGAAAAATATTTTACTTATCCGCTTTCCTTGCAAACAATCTGTTTTTCTTGTGCAAATCATGAGATTCCAAAGATCATAGGAGCCTTGGAAAATGATCTAAAAAAAATAAGGGAGCCATAGCGAATGATGGATACTGGTTTTAGGAAAAGTTCCCATAGTGGAATATTATATCTAGAATTCGCTTTTACCGACAGCACGAGCATAAAACTATAAAATAAAAGATTATCCCAGTTTACCTGTAATTGAAGTATATTGTCTTCGTCAAATTTAGTTCAAGGCCTTGCAAAATTCAATTGACTGATAACGAGATAATTATATGCTTAAGGTCCAACCCTGAACGAGGTAAGGCCAAGAAAGAACTGATAAGCAAGTTAGCCAACTATTTTGGAGTGTCTAAAGATAATGTGCATATTATTTTCAGGATTGACCTCCACAAAGAAGTTAATTGAAGTTGAAATGGAGAATCAAACATTCTAGCAATCCAGACCTAAGTCCCAATAAAACGTGTGCAGTGTGTTTGAATCATGGCTCTTGGTATCAATGTCAGATTGGAATGATGAATTTATTTTCCAAAGTGGCAAGCTAACGATTTCATTGTCGAGATTACATTACATTTTTCTGAAAAGCGATTCATTTAGTGTTCCGTTGTGAAATATCTGTAGTTTCTCAGCAAATTAGGACAAAATGATGGTCTTAGGTTTCAAGCTAATGTCTGAGACAATAGCAGTGATACCACGTATCACCACTCTATAAAGGACTGAATATTAAGACCTGCTTTAAGACAAGATTGTTCAACATTATACCTTATTACACTATGTGTAAAGTAATTCAATTTATTAGTCCTCTTACTCTCTTTCTTACGTTTTTATTCTTTTACATTCTTGGACATCTCTGCGAACGCTGCTTCTGCTGCTTTCTTAAGCTCAACTGGAGAAAGATCCTCCTTATGTGTTGATATTGACCATACATGTCCAAATGGATCCTCTAATCGGCCGTGACGATCTCCCCAGAATTGATCCTTTACTGGATCTAATATACGAGAACCGGCAGATACTGCATTATTGAATATAGTATCTACATCTTTTACATATAGAAACATACTCACAGGACTCCCGCCTATCGATTGAGGCGAAAGACATTTCATTTCAGGAAATTCATCTGTTAGCATAATGATGGAATCACCTATCTTGAGTTCCGCATGTCCGATTTTGCCATTAGGTCCATCCATACGATAACGCTCTGTAGCACCAAATACTTGCTTATAGAATTCGATTGCCTTTGTGCCATTTTTTACAATTAGAGCAGGGGTAATTGAGTGATAACCTTCTGGAATTGCCTTTACCTTTGTACTCATGATCTCACTTATGTTTTACATTCATAAATTCTTTGTTGTTAAGTCGCGAAATTAAATTAATAGTTTGATTAATTCGTTCAGGTAAAACTGTACATAATTAGGTTATATGGATCTCGAAATATTTGCTGACTCGTATTCGTAAGTTTAGGAATTAATATTGGCGAGACAAAATGACGAGTTGATTTGACACTAAATGGCGACCCGCGTAATTACAATAATCATATTCAAACGATCTAGAGAGAATGACATATTGAGAGATAATTATTGTTGCTTGTTCTCTGATCCATCACTCACATAGAACTGAAGGTGGATCTATTAATTTACCATATTTAGAATCAATTAATTGCGCTAACCTCCTTGATGGACTCTTATATCCATATCTTGAATTGCTAGGTAATCTGGACCACCCATTTAACATCGTGTCAAAATTACCTACAATAATTAGCTTCTCTTTAGCTCTCGATATGGCAACGTTGAGGTCTTGAAGAGTGCCTGCTTGTCCTACAATTCTTTCAGGATTGCTTCTTACTAAAGAAAATAGGACAATATCTGCTTGAGTTCCTAATGCGCCAGTTGTAGTACTAACTTTTATGTTTAATAATCCAGATCTTTGAACATATCTTGTGAGTATTCGCCTTTGTTCAGAAAATCTAGTAACGATAACGATAGATTTTTTTGTTATATATCTTAATTCTCGGCATATTTTTGCACAAACTTTGGCTTCAATGTCATTAGCCCATGAACTCTGTCCTAACGCTTTTTCTTCTCCATTAATATTAAGCCAAGTAACAACTTCCTCTGGATCAATTATTTCGCGATAGACAGGATTTGGTGATTGATCCAAAATCAACCGCCTAGAAGCTATATCTGGTGATGACCTCAATCCATCATATCTAGCAAAATCATTCACAAGTCCAGAAAGTTTGTCTGGAAGACGATGAGTAATCCTCAAAGTGTCCTTCGGGCCATATTTCAAAACCCATTCAATCGCGCTCCGATCGTATTCCTCTAATCCCATAGGTCTCGATTGTTTCGGATCTCCTATTACAGTAGCAACTATGCCGCAACTGGATGCAAGGTCAATGAGGTTATTGATTGAGTTGCAATTTCTATCATTTGTTTGAAACGCACTTAGTTGATTTACTCCAAGCACAAAAGGGGCTAATAGGTGTTCTAATCTTTCGATTCCTGCTTCGTCTATAATCATATTGTCAAATCGCATGTATGATGATAGTCTCTTTAACGATAACGTAGTACAGAGAACAATCTTCTTCGCTCTGATACGTTCCGCATTTATACTGAATTCAATAGGAAGTTCGCAGTCTATACCTGGGCGATTTCCGGTCCGAATACAATATCCACGAGCAGCCGTAGGACCCATTATATTGCAAATTTCCCAAGCAAATTCGTTGACCGCGGCATTGGTATAGGCAACTAGTAAGAGTTTGTCTGTAATTCCTTCTGCCACCAACTTTACAGCCAATGCGCTTCCAGTAGTAGTCTTTCCACAGCCAGGTGGTCCAATACATGCTGCTATACCTTTGCTGTTTATACGCCAGTTTAAAATTCTCAGTTGTTCTGTATCAAGACACAAGCTCATTTTAAGTCGTCATAACACTCTTTTCGAATGAGAATATCAGCAGCCAATCTATGAAATTTATGCAGAGGCTCAAGCATCCTTCGTGTCAGATTAATCTCATCCCTTATCATGATTAGAGGTAAATTGAACAATTGCAATTTGGCTCGCTCCACCGTAGCCTTGGATCGAAAGTTTAGGATTAAGTCGCAATACTCAACCCTCATAACAGTTGCTTGTTCGGATACACAGGATAGGAGTGGAATATTTTCTTCTTTCCCTATTATTCTTAGTATCTTTTTTGGTTCAAGGAAGGTTTCTTCATCATCTTTCTTGAACAGTACCATAGTATCATCAGCAGATACGAATTTGTATCCTGTATGTATGATTCCATATTTTTGTAACTCATCAATAGCAGTTCTTTCACCGTAAGCCTCGATCATCGTGCTTGCGACATACTTATGTCTGTGCGTCTCGGCTCTTTCTTCTAGTACCTTATATCTATTGCCAAAGAGTTGACCTGTTATTCTTCTATAATTGTCTGGAAGCTGCCCTGCGAACGCCATTCTGGCGTCCTCACGATAGAAGCGGCAGTCAGAACATCCTTCAGCGTTTGTATCGCATACTGGACAGAATTTAGGTTTCTGTGCATAAACCTTTTCTCCGCAAAGGGTCCGATAAGAAAATAACCTATCTTCCTTGATTTTCCCAATATGTTTTTCTTGAATAGGTAAACGCGGCATGTATGCTCCGCCATGATATACTATCGATGCGAAGCGAAATTTGGACCAATCATCTTCGTCTCCCGTGTAGCGATAGTTTGAGAGCAAAATGTTTGAAATCAGTTGCCATCGCTCTTTGCCGCTGCCATTAGCTTTTTTTATGTCATAGCTTTTCCAATCCAGAAGCCCATAGCCGTTAGAAAATTCTAGGATTGCATCAATTCTACCCTCGTGATGTTTTTGAGGATTAGTTATGGTGATTTCTGTAATTGTGCGATTGGGCTGTTCAAATTTTTTCATTAACTTTTTTGCAACGCCGGTTACTAAGCCTTCGAACCTATCACGTACATCTTGATCAAATGTTTCTGGAATTTTTCTTGCCTCTCTTGATGCATATTCCTTGGTATCTTTTAGTATATTTTCAATTATACTTGAGGAATCCCTAACTATTCTCTGTGTTATTTCTTTAGACTGCTTTGTCTTGTAATGCCAATTCTCTGTGATAGGTCCA
>JBBRRH010000009.1:0-55202 GCA_038201105.1 Nitrososphaera sp.
TCTTTGATGTGAAGATCTGCAACAAATACAAAATTAGAATATATTTCTCTAGGACAAGTCATCTTTGATAACATCATTCCATCTCTGGAGTTTATCTTTTTTACAGCGGGATTTACCACGGCTATAATATCACGCAAGTCCCAGTACATCTCATCAAAAACTTGTCTACCATATGATTGCAGATTATCTGTTTTTTGTAATTCAACAAATCCTCCATAAACGGATCTTGCGCCAGATCCACTTCCCAATCTTGCTAGAAGAGAAACGTTACTCTTATGCAAACCGGAATCAAAAAGACCTGCAAATGCTTGAGCCAATGCGGATGCACTTGCTGCTGAACCTGCCAGTCCAGCGCCTATTGGAAAAGTAGTTTTTGTCACAATTTGTATCTTTTCTTTGAAACCCGTATATCTTCTCATAAGATTAAGATGGCGAATAATGCGTGAATAAATCTCGCCTTTATCCTCAGTGTTATTAACTAGAACTATATCGCGGTCAAGATTCTTGTTTGTTTTCATAGTGACATAATAATTCAATGGTTGACTAATGCCATGCAAGTTCATAGACAAACTAGATCTTGTTGGAACATTCAAGTCATGATTGTCGTTTCCCCAGTATATTACAAACGCCTTATTTGGATGCGATACAGCAGATGAAATCATAACTCTTCTATTTTTAAGTAAACATTCCTCGATCAAGAAAGGTACTGAGCTCATCTTTAGACATCGATCCCATTAGGAAGACACCATCACTTGTATAATTTTACTTTTCTTCCATTATATTTTTTAAGGTGTTCAGATCTTGTTCTACCAATTTAGCGTCCTCAGCAAACCTTTCATCTGACATATCTGCTGTCTGAAATAAAGTAACTATCACTTCACTTCCTTCACCATTTTGTACTACACGCAGAGGAACAAATACTTCTACACCGGAAGACAAAGTCACATGGTGATCGAAAATTCCAAAATCATTTCTTTCGGCAGACTTAATTTTTGCTTGTCCTTGGGGAGTCTCTGTTAACCATTCTCCATTTAGCTGCTTAATCGATGGAAACGTGGTGGACCATTTAGGGAGGTTCTCTAGATTCAAGACAAACTCATGAACCATTCTAGGATTACGTTTTATAGAGATACTTATTGACCTAGATCTCATCATTCTATATCTAAACTAAAATGATATATTTAAATTGAATATTTTCAATTCCAATTCCTAGTTTGAGTTAGCAAGGAAATTGCTTTTGAGTGTTTCTAAAATTTCACAGATCGATCCTGCAATTAATATGATAGACCTTCGGAGATGCTGGAGACGAATCTGAGTGCAATAGAGCCATCGGAACTCAAGTTGATTTTATCACCAAATGTTTTTCCTGCGTCTGTAGATGCTCTGAACATCACTTCGTCATTTCCTGTCTTGTTAGACCACCATGCGACGTAAAAGGTGGAAACGATGTTGCAGTGAATCTTTATGAAGTATCTTCATGCAATGCTCCTGCTTCGTCAGCTGATTTTGATATCACCTCATGTAAAGGGATCTATTCTGAAACCAATCAATCTGGTAACATACAATTACAATTACCTCATAGCAAGTATTATTTAACATTGGGAAGCGCTGATCAGATTCATGATCTGAAGGTTACTCTACGATTTGATGTTACTAACAAATAGAAGGTATTCCGTTATAGTCAATATATCGAAGCTAAAGATGAATCAACCCGCACCTAAAGATTGAACATAAGGCGTCTAGGATAATTGGGACAGCAGCCAGGATGACAGATGTATTCAGGATAGTGACACACCTCATACGCCTTTTTGAGCCATTCATTTAGTGCCTTCTTACCCTTGTTTTTGTTGTTTTTGTTCATATCTATCAATATATCTTATCGAGTTGCCAACTAATTACACTAGCGTCAATTATTGGTCATTAGAAGGGATTATTAGTTGGTACACATTTATTCTGGCCTCTCTATATAATCTAGGAAACCCAATGCCCCTTCCCAACCAGCCATGGCACCCCGGAAGAGGGCCATCCCATCTTATGAAAAGGGAAAAAGTGCCGAACTAACTTATATCTAGTCCAGTCTCAGATATTTCCCCGAAATTGAGTGACAGGGTGCCACCTGTTTGGAAAACATCTAATGGTATCACGACCTAGTTTGGTTAAGAATGCCTCTTTTTAACATGTAACCGTATGAAAGACCGATAGAAAAAATCAAATTCAAGTCATCCTTGGTGATCTTGGAAATGTTACTCATTCTTGATATCTCGTTTACAGCCAGATAATTAATGATAGTATTAAATCGCTCCTCCCCTTACATAGACAAATCCTACACTTAATGATGAAGTTACTCCTATTAGTGCTGCTTATTATTAGTATTAACAAGGAATATGAATTCTTAATTGATCGCAATAATACCGCGTATTATGAGTTCTATATGAGCATTAGTTACCAATATTAAGGCAGCTCATTTTGATGTTCGAAGCACTAATAAACGCTGCTTATATCTCCCAGTTTTCTGAATAAAACTACTTAAGTGCACGAAAGAACCGTATTCATGTGAACGATTCATACTCTGACAAAAACCGTGTATGGTACGGTCTCATAATTTCAGATGAAGAGATATCCTTCGAAACTAGATCTGAAAGTTACTGTGTATGTATAGTAGATATGGTAGATTCAACAGGAATTACTTCCAGAATCGGTGATTCAAAGAGAATCATGCGATATTACTCCATTTTTCTAAACTCAATGGCAGCAATAGCTAGAGGCTACGGTGCTAGGATCATCAAGAATGTTGGGGATAGTTTAATCTACTATTTTCCCGAAACAGCCGATGTAACTAAATGCTCAGCCTTCGAAGGTGTATTAGAATCTGCAATCACAATGATATCCGCTCACAAGGTAATCAATGCAAAACTTTCTGAGGAAAAGCTACCTTCTGTTGACTATAGAACCAGTGCTGATTACGGCAGAGTTGAAATTGCCAAGACATCTTCATCTATGTCGGAGGATTTGTTCGGAGCTACAATTAACATGTGCTCTAAGATAAATACGAAAGCTGCTCCAAATGGAATAATAATAGGGGATGATCTATACAGCGTCTTAAAACGATCGTTTCCAGATATATCAAATGCCTATTCCTTTAAGAAAGGGGAATATTCGAGTGAATTGATCAAACCTTACCCTGTCTATGAGGTGAAGAGCAAACTCGAGCTTATTCTTACAGAGGATATCCCTTTTTCGCGTGATAGATCCTCAGGCACGCTTTCACAAAATTGTCCTAATATCATGATTGTAGAAGATCAACCAGATTTAGCCTTTACTTATAACGCTGTACTAACTGAAGAAGGATGGAATGTAAAATTCTTTACGGATTCAGAGGATGCATTGAAACATTCTGTAGAAATTTATCCCTTTCTTTATGATCTGGTCATATTGGATATTAGGATGCCCAAACTCAATGGAATACAGCTTTTCTATAGATTAAAATCCATATCTTTAAACGCGAAGATAATGTTCCTATCTGCCCTAGACGCGGCGGAAGAACTCGTAAGCATACTTCCAGGAATAAGTCATGATGATATTATCAAAAAGCCAGTTCGTAATGAGGAACTTGTATTACGTATAGCTGAGAAATTAAAACGACCCGCGTGTAGAAGCGTTGGTTGAGCAATATGGCAAAGATTTCACCAGTCAGCTACTAGCATGTTCCTGTGGAGAATTGATTATGTCATTTAGTCTTCTTATGAGCTGATCTGATTTGATCGGCTTTTGAATAAAATACTGTTCACCCAAGACATCACCTAATAGATTTCGAGCATTTCTAAGAGCCTCATAAAACAGTTCACTTGCTGTTAGAAAACATATTTTCGCTTTCGGGTCTTTTTGTCTAATGCGATCATAAAGCTCAAACCCATTCATCTTCGGCATTTTGATGTCCAAGATTACTAAATCATAATAATTTGATTTATAGGTATCAGATACTAGAACGGGATCATTAAAAGAATCTACTTGAAAACCATTATCTTCTAAAACACTTTCTATTGTATAAGTTATGTCTGGCTCATTATCGACTAACAATATTCTCTTTTCTTGGGTGGGTTTCTCACTGCTCATGCGATCAAAACTCTAAGGGCAAAGTGAAATAAAAAGTACTTCCTTTTCCATCAGCATTATTTTCAGCCCAAATTCTGCCGCCATGTGATTCCACGATTTTCTTTGATATGTACAGTCCTAGTCCTGTTCCTATATGTTCCGATTTTGTAGCAAACTTTGAGAATAATCTAGGATATATCTCCGGATCAATACCAGTACCAGAGTCCCTAACCACTATCATCACTTGATTCTCGGTATCATGCTTAAGGATCACAGTTATGTTTCCCTCCTTTGTAAATTTTAGAGCATTATTCAATAGATTTGTGATGACTTGAGCTAGTCTTCCCTTATCCGCCTTGACTAATGTGAAATTTGCCATGTTTTTAAATGTTATATTCACACTATTACGATTCTCATTGTTTCTCTTAAAATCCACAACTACAGAACTTATGATTTGACCGAGATCCAATTGTTCAATTCGAAGCTTAAGGTTTTGAGTATCAATCTTTGTAACATCCAAAATGTCTTCTGTAAGTTGCAACAGTCTGTAAGCATTCTTCACAATGACCTGTACCATTTCCTCAAATTTTTTGCATGTTATTTGAGTATTTAAGTAAAAGTACCTCAGGAGGGGTAAATAAGTATTTTGAAAATGCTAATACTCGATCGAGCTTAAGATGAAAAACCAGTCTTGGATGCTTTAATGTTGTGAGTTATTTTTGAATGCGTGATCGTCTTCAACTTCCGAAGTGCTTAATATACAAACATCTTTGTATCCTAGTAAAGGTGAAAGTCACTCTACGAGGCAATAGTGTGTCTAACTAATGGTCTAATACATTGGAGCTAGGGAAATGAAAATAAAGTTTAACTTAAAATTACTTTGGAACTTGATTTGGCCTAGACCAGGTTGTATTAAAGAGTAATTGCCATCAAGAATCCACCTGGCACAAGTAAGATCAACCAATAATAACTAGTTCGTTGTAATGATATTGACGGTAATTGCCAAATGAGTGAATTTGCGTTCTTTCGCTTTAAAAGTAATAATTTGCTAACTCTGGAGGAGGAGGCACACAAACAAGAGATTATTGATGTAACAGAAGAAGTTCTTGATGCAAAAGGTATAGAATGTGACGCGAGTATAGCAAAAATTTCTGAGGACCAATTAAGGGAAATTCTGGAGGAAGTGAGAAAGTTGCGAAAGAAAAGGAAAAGGAAAGGGAAAATGATTTCGCAAGATGACGATGGCACAAAGGAAGGAGAGGAAGAGAAAGGTCATGGAGATGAAGAAGTTCAATATGTCAAGTAGGTGTGAATGGTAACTTGAATATTGATAAGCTAACAAATCGGTGGCTTGTAACTCTTGGCATAGGTACATTACTTTTCGGAGTATCTTTATTTGTAATCAGAATCCCTATACGAACTATATTGGTATTCTTTGCTCTGGGAATGCCAGTTGTCTTGCTATGGGTTTACATTGACCTAAAATCAAGACGTCAGGACGAATTCAAAAGGATGCAGAACCAGGGATGTATATGTGGTGTGTGTAAGCATGATCAAGCAGCAAAATGTATTGACCAAAAATGTCCTTGCTGTATTACCACGAAAGACAATAGAATCGCTGGACACTCAATTAATCCCTTGCAGTAGTAGGAGAATAAACCTGTGATGGGATGGGGTTTCAGGGGCCGTGACAGATCAGGTAATCGCTTTCGATCGATCTAGTTACTCACATCAGATGGTCTCCTAGAACCGATCTCTTTACAATTGAAATGATACCTTGCGTGGGTGCATTGGCCGCAGATTCATTTAACGAGAAGACGCGTTACCGTTTATGAGGAGGTCAGATCCAATATGGTACCATTTAATCTTAATGTAAAGTTGCATCGATATCTAGGTGGGATTTACTTCATGCTATTATTATGGACATAAGTAATTAATAAGTAAATGAAATGCAAATACTAGATCATATTTCTGAATTGCTAAGACTTATTCCAAACGACATTGTAACCAGTGAATCACTGGGAATATTTACACTAGCAGTTTCAGTTTGAGTCAATGTAATTAATGTCAAATAGTCAGGTACCCATTATCGCATCCTGAAAAGTTCATCTATTCGATTGTACAACTCCCTATTTGAAGCCTTTTCGTGTAGTCTTGCATACTTTATTCAATTTGTCATCTTCCATTAGCCCGTTTATCACGTGCCTCATTTGATTTACGATTCTCTTCCTCCATGACCTTAGCCACGTCAGGATGATTGCGCAAATATTCATGGGTCACTTATCACATCACTCATAACTATGTTTGACGGCGTTCTTTTGCGTTAATCATTTTCGTGGGCCCAAAACGATTGTTTTTACCTTTCGCAGCCTGACATCTAACTCTTCTAGGCTCAGGAGTCGAAGTATCAAGCAAAAAAAATATCATTATTTTTTATCTAAGATATGTTTCATGAAAGGTCATTACTTTCATATTATAACGAACTTTAGGATTTATTTTAAATATTCAACAATAATAGGACTCGTTGGAATACTGGTAGCGATAGTCTCCAGTTCAATATCGTTTGCAAATGCAGCCAATATTTACTGTACGAAGGAGAAGATAAATGAGAATCTTGATACTTACTGTTTTGGAACAGACAAGAAAGACAGCATTGCTGGAAATGCTCTTGACAATAATGTCGTAGCAAAGGGCGGAAATGATATAGTTGACTTGGGAGCCGGCGAGGATGGTTCGTGCGGTGGTCCTGGCGACGACAATATTAGCGGCGGTAATGGTCCAGATACGGTGATTGGAGACGAGGTACATGTCTTTGTTTTGCCAAGCCTAGACTGTGGAACGGGGCATGGCGCAGATCAACTTTTTGGCGGGTCGGGAGATGATCAATTATTTCACGGTGATTTCATACTAGACGGAGAATCTCCAGTAATTCTTTCGGATGGGCACACTGATTTCATAGACTGTGGACCAAGAGACGATACGGCGTGGATAAATACGAGTGTTGATCACGACATAACATCAAACTGCGAGCATGTCCACGCAGGATAGTACCATTCCTCTTTTTTATCTAAATGTAAGTTTTTGTATATCGATATAGCAGCAATAATTAATGACTGGGTTAGTAAATACTTTTTAATTAGATTTTTTTTATGTAACTACCAAGTGAAACGATTCGTTAAACTGGTTCCGTTGCTAATAGAAGAACAGGTAGCAGAGTTGGCAACGCGCCCAAGATGTGCAAACATCTAGAGACTCGAGGGAATCTTTGCGTTGTTTTTATCTTTGTCATTGCAAGAGCATGTTATGAAAAAAACTCCGAAAGATGGGATATTCTAATAGATAATCTTATATAATAATTCATTTAATGAAAGTTCTGGAAGGAGCACAGGTATTAAAATTCGTCCTTGCCGTATTTTTTGCCACGATACTGGCCTTTCAACCCCCACAAGTCTTGCACCGATACCTGTGAACTTTGTCAGACATCTATTATTACCTGAAAGTGAAAGTGAAAGTGAAATATTATCCCTTGTTTCTCAATACTGTTTATCCCTCTCATTTGTGAATCTAGAATACCGTCTAGAGGAACGTTCTGACTAGACATGACTATGTGCCAGTTAGTTCTATATAATAATTGAGTTACAAGCCTCTAATTGATGTATATCTCTTCAGTTCATATGCAAGCGTAGTTGATTATCGTATTTAGCCAATTGTACCTAATCATTTATTATCTATAGTCTGGGAGGAGTTTTTAATGCAAGCAAGGCAAATGTTAATTAAAGTACCAGAAATTACGCTCTATTTCTGGGTTATTAAGGTCCTTTGTACAACGGTTGGTGAGACTGCAGCGGATTTTATAAATATCAATCTCAATTTAGGATTAAACGGTACAACTTTCGTTATGGGTATACTTTTAGCAGTAACACTTTTCTTTCAATTCAGAAAAAGAGTGTACGTTCCGGGACTTTATTGGCTTGCAGTTGTGTTACTAAGTATCTTTGGGACGCTGATTACGGATAATCTAACTGATAATTTCGGAGTCGGACTCGAAACCACCACTATTATTTTCAGCATTGGACTTGCAGTGATTTTTGCGGCATGGTATAAAACTGAAAAAACATTATCCATCCATTCAATTTATACAACCCGGAGAGAGACATTCTACTGGCTGGCGATCTTCTTTACGTTTGCACTTGGGACAGCTGCCGGAGACCTTGTCGCAGAAAGATTTGAACTTGGCTACCTCGTGTCTACTGTGATCTTTGGCGCTAGTATCGCAGTTATTGCCGTAGCCCACCTGAAGTTTAAACTCAATGCCGTACTAGCGTTTTGGCTTGCGTACATTTTAACGCGTCCACTTGGTGCATCAATTGGCGACTACTTGTCACAAGCACCTGAAGATGGCGGGTTAGGACTTGGAACTGTTGTTACCAGCGCATTATTTCTCATAGCTATTTTAGCAACAGTTATGTATCTGACTAAAACCAAAAAAGACGCACCCCGGATGGAAGCTGCCATATCCGAGAAAGTGAAGAAGAAAAAGAAAGTTCGAGAAGATTTAGGTGATCTGTCTATTAGATAAGTTACAACTTTTTGTAATAGGCAATAAAAATGACTACAAATTTACATATGACATAGCTAAAAAGTCCTGATGCAATAAATGGATCAGGATCAACAAAAACTTAGTAAGATACTACGCAACACGATATATTCGGAAACTACTTGGCTGGCAGATGGGAAAAGAGGACTAGTGTTCGTATTCATGAAAATATGATTGGGTCAGGTTTCTTCTAAATTCTTAGGTATTTTTCGGACTTTGCGATCTACAACTCGGTTCCTCAGAGACGAATCTTCTAGATACCCATTCTAGTTTCACATCTTGGAATCCTAAATAAGAAGAGAATGCAATTAATTAATTGTAATAACTAGGATGTCTAAGTCTGTTCTGGTGATGGCCTGTTCATTGTTAGTTATGACTTTGATTATTCAAATTACTTGGACAAGTCCAGTACAGGCCAAGAAAAGACGTTTTTGAAGAAATCAAATCTAAACGGTTTAAGGTCATAGTAACTTTAGACTATTTTCACAAACAACTCAAAGAAGGTGTAGGAAAAGTATCAGTGTACTATGAAGAGGGTGACGGTTTCAAAAAGACAAAGGTTTACGACTTTGACAAAATGATGAAAAGAGCTTGGCCCGATCCTGTTAAAGTAAAGGCGAAGTTCCCGACAAACACGGCCAATCATTTCGAAGATTATTTGGTATGCGTTATGACTCTTAGAGACGGCCATGATAATTGTATAAATAAATCACGATCACCAGGAACGAACAAAGAAAGGGTACATCTAAAAATACCATAGCGCACTCTAATTCACTCACTGTCCGAGGCCTAATATTCCATTCCATTATACCCAGAATGACTTATGTAACCTTCTTTAATGTGAATTGATCCTTGGCAGTACCTTGGATATTGTCATAAAAAGTTCCTACCATTTTTGTTCCGTTATCAATTATGTATACATTTAGGAAGCCAAACCTGTCAAATTGTTTTACAATGTATGGTGCTTGTCCTGTAAAATTATACTGCTCTGCTCCAGCAGTTCCTACTGTCATAAATATAGGGGCATTCGGCTCGTCATATGAGTCAACGTGAGTATCTGCTATTGCAGGTGTGGATGAATTAGTTGCATTATATCTTAGAGGATACGATCTTTGATAATTGTGGTTATGACCCTGTAGAACCAGATCTACGCCATACATGTCAAAAAGTGGGTGATAAGAGTCTCGGAGAGATTCTCTGGCAAGATGAACTGTGGGGGAAGTATACATCGGTCTGTAAACGTAGACTATTATCCAATCAATTGATTTGTTCTGAGAGGCAGCATACAAATCATTACTTACGAATTCCTTTTGTCGGGAGTCATCTCGCAGAACTTTAAATTGTAAAGATTGATTACTAAATGGTATTATAGATGACAATGCTAGAAAGTGAACATTGCCGTAATTGAATGAATAGAACGGGTCACTAAGATTAAATCTATTTACGTAATTTTGCAAACGGCTGTAGTTATTCTCATCAAAATCATGTTCTCCAATAACAATCCTGGTTTTGTTTATCAAAGGAGACATCATTTTAAGCCAACATTCGCCATTTTTCTCATAAGAATAGTCCCCTAACCCTAACACTAAGGATGGACTTTTATTTTGCATATTGCTTATGGTACGCTGCGCCCTTTCATTGCAACCCCAATCCCCTGCTGCAGCAAAGTCGAAATCTTTTGTTGATAGAGTTTGATTGTAAGTCGAATTTGTAATGATGTTGTAACCCTTAGTAACATTTAGACCTTCTGCTAAATTACTTACGGTGTCAAGTCCATATCCACTAAAGAGGATAAATGCAAATAAGCCAAAAAGGTAAAATATGCTGCTCTTTACGGCAGGTTTCAATATATAACGATGGAACAAAAGTCAGATCTACCCCTAGACAATATTTGTTTGCTTATCACGAATGAATTTCATTTCGGAATGTACACTCCTCTTTTCTCCAATAGATAAACAATTTGATACAAGTATCTAAATGACAGGACAGTAATTAATTTTACGTGCTCGATTTTTCAGGACGTTAAATGTTAAAGACGTAGATCTAAAAGAAGTAACAACCGTATGACTATTGAAAAAATAAAGTAGAAATATCCACAGCAATACTGAGAGCCCAAGCGCACCCCCACATATATGGTTAACTCGATTGTAACCAGCCACCAATGAATAACCTGTATTTTATTTTCAATCAATTGCTGTCGCAACATCGAAACGACATATTACTCTAGAAGGGTTAATGTATAGATAACCGTACCATAAACATGAATAAGCTGATCTGCTTTTACATGAGTACATTTGAAATGCATAAAAAAAGAGTACGCTGGAAAGAGTGATTGAATAATGATGATAAATCCAGAAAGGCCATTGCAAGTAATAGGGTTATCGTATTTATTTCTCAACTCAGAAGAATCAGTAAGATGTTTCACTAGGTAAGGGATACTCAACATCACGTCCGTAATATGATAAGCACTGGATATTTCGATGATCTCCGATATGAGACCTCTTACAAGATATTTGATTATAGCATTGTTTGTGGTGACAACTACCCTCGTTTTGACAAGTAAGACATTACCAATTAAAGCGACTCCAACTGAAACTAGCCCAACAAAGTTGCATGGTCTGATAATCAGTCTGCAATTTTCTGACAATGGAAGTGCATCGTGGATAGTTTCAGGCAGATGGAGAGTAGACATAAATTATGATATAAATGGAGTCGTGCCACAATCGATTAAAAATCTAAATGTTTCTCTAAGTATGATATCTGCTGACGGATTAGTAACGAAAAAGTACGCATTATCTGACTTCAAAGAATCTACCGCATCATACGACAAACAAACACATATGGCTACTGTAAATGGAACACTCAGAATACTAATGGGCAGTCAGGCTATGGATAATGTAAGGACTTCTCTAAAATTCTTTGAAAGAAACATAATTACTATTAGACTTGATCCGTCGAAAACCAATAACGATTTTGGAGATACTCCCATATATGGGGTGAAAAGATGAATTCGAGCAAGAAAAAATATTTTGGATAGACAACGAGCAAAGAAGTGAGAAATAAGTCTCCCTGAATAGATCCATTTCATTCATCCGCTGGAGGCAGATTCCCTAGTGCAATGTGTCATTTTCCGTGATAACCTTTGCTTGATACATAGTTTTATCTTGATACATGTTATTCCTAAAAAGTGGAATAATTAAGATATTTGGTACAATGATATAACCATGATTAGGATAACGTGATAGAAACTTGATAGATACCTACATGTATGTACCACAATGTATTAAGCACAATTCTAGGTGGTTCGTTCGATGAATAACTAACCAGTATTGATCCACTCTTACAGTTACGTTATTCTATTTCAAAATTATAACCCTTTGATTCGCATATTAGAAACTGATCTGCATCTTCCGATTGCATGTCTTTCAAACTTACAAATTTACCTTTGATCTTATGAAAGGCAACTATTTCATTGATTCCAAACCCCAGTTCAACTTTGTTCTTGGACATTGCAGATTAATTCCTTCTATTTTTTGGCCGGATGCGCAACCTATAATCTGCAAAATATACCGTTTAGAGAAGGTTAATATCTCATTGAGAAATAATTCTTCTGTGGCAGATAAAGGGTATTGCGTCACTTGCAATAAATATGGAAGCAATTCCATACAAGGACTATGACGAACAGAAATTTAGTTGTGGTCATACTGGAATACGAATTAATAGAGTTGGGGAAGAAAACATATCGGTAAGTGACGAATTAAATGCTATATGCACAGACCACAAATATGGGCATCTTCAAAATCCCCGATCGAATAATGTACAATGGGAAAATTAGCCACTGTCATAACCTGTTCGCTCGAACTGAACCATGCTGGCAGAGTTATCTTAGATCTATTTAATTTACGGATGCACGGTTAAAGTAACTAACCTTTTGGTTTCAGAGTCATCAATTAGTTTATCGATGAGAATCTTCTGCTGATCGTCCGAGATCCAAGAATTTGATTTTACTGCGTCTATCATTCTTAACTCTGAAGAGCGTTTGAATGCCATGGCGATTTTCAGTTGCGCATTGTATATCAGTCGTCCAAATGATGTAAGCATAAGTGCGCCATCCTTTCGACTTATTAAGCCTAGATTCAACAACCTCGAAGTTCTAGAATAATATACCTTAGGAGTCAAGTCAAGTGTTCGCATAATATTATCTGAATTGATAGCGTCCTTGGATACAGCATTGATTATATCCATAGAAAGTTGATCAGAAATCGCTCTTAATACTTGTAAATTGGATACCACTATTCCTGACGTTAAATTTTTCATATGTTCTCATTAACAGTAATATATAACGACTAATTTAAACCGGATCAATTCTCCAATAATACATTTTTTTGCCGGATTGTGAACATAATTATTAAAATAAGCAGGCTTTATCATGTGATTTGGCCAATATGGCTTGAATTTCACGTGCTCTTTCAAATCTAACAAAGTACAATAGCCGACGCACTCGCCTATTTGTATCTCTCCTTATCGCAGACAATGGAGCAGTCCCAAATACACCTCATATTCAATTGTGCGATTATGTCCAAATCCCCCAATATAGATCTATGTTTGTTCATGTTAAGTCCACAAAGACTCCTGAAAGCTGTTTGGTTCATCTCTCCATATCCTACAAGTTTTATAATTATGTCCTTGACTGTGTAAACTCTATCACGATAGCTTGGAGTCTTTACTGCTGTATTTTTTGCTGCCATGATATTCTAGTTCCAGATCTAACATCCTTCAATCCTGTTCTCCCGTGCAAATTCTGTTGCAATTTTTTTATTCATTTCCTTTTGTCTAGTAATGAAAGACTCTAGCTTTTGTTCCAATATGTACTCTTTGTACTCAAACCAAGCTCTTCTGAAAAAATCTATTAATTCTAGCGTTGGTGCATTAAGCCGCAAGTACTTCAATACATCGTCATACATCTGATCTAAATCCACAATATCAACATCTAAATCATTGGTAATGATAAGATTTACTAAGACTTCACTTAACTCTGCACTAGGACATCCAATTCCAGAAAATTTGTCATGAAGCCATTGTGTAAATATGACATCATTAACTGTTTTATTTCTCATTCTCTGATCATATCTCTTTACCGTCCTCTTGAGGCTATAGCTACCACCGAGCTGTTCTCATGCCTTTTATTCTGTCATTTGAAAGAGTAAGAATAATCATGGACTGACTATCATCATTTATTGTGAATTTATGGCTTGATTAAATTTGATAATGGAAAATTTAACTAGTGGTCTATTCAGGGCGTTACTCCCATAAGTATCCTATGGTTCCGCCAATACAGTAACTCTGGTTATCTTTAAAGCTAATTAAGTTAATTTACAAAGTTAAGCAACAATTTATAAAAACGATTATGTTAGCGTGGTGATGTTAACAAGAAATACAAGGATGCTCGGAATTGTCGGGATGGGCGCTATTGCAATCCTTTTGGCAACTGCTCCAGTCTTCAGAAGTGGTGTTGCCTACGCAGACTCTGGCCATAACGACCATAATGACCATAACGACCATAACGACCACCATCACCACCACAATGACTGGTAAGAGGTTAGTCAATAATCTCGCTTGAGCCTAGGTGCAAGGAATACTAAATGAGAAAGTCAAACAAGATCCATCATAATGTCCAAATGCACCTTCTTGCCATCCCCTATTTTTTGTTGTTGCATGTTACGTAATCCAACTGAAGCAAGAATTTGGGTCAGTATACTTATTGAGTTGAAACTTATCTAGGTTTACAAATTGTGCATTTCAGCTCTGATAATAGTCTTTTCCGTTCTGTTGACTTCTATCTTACTCCAACAAAATCATTCTTTTGCATTAAACGGCGGTATAACAACGAATGGACAAAGTACTGGATTTCTGATGTATAAAAACAATAGATCAGGAATACAAATACAATATCCTCGGGGCTGGCAAGTAAATGAAATCGGGGGACCACCGACAGACAATGTTACTGACGTTGTTAGCTTTTAACCCCCTAGCAATTCAGGTTCTGGAGTAGTGCAAGTATCTATTGATAGTTCAATTTACAATCAGTCGTGGGCCAGCTATCTGAGTGATGTCATTCCCTCTGGGCAAGAAGATAATAAGGATTTTAGAGTTATTAATGCAAATACCATCGGAACATTGTCTGGTAATCCTGCGTACTTGTTAGTAACAAGTTACGTGGATGCTGGTACAACCTATGAGACATTAGAAACTGGAACAAAGATTGACAACAAGCTTTACTTTATTACCTACGATGTCGAGTCTACAAATTACGGTAGCTATCTACCGTACGTGCATAAAATTATTGATTCCTTCAAAGTATCGTCATCTGTTAGTAAAGAACAATGAAAAAACAGAACAAAACTATAAAAAAAGAGGTTGTAACATGGCTAGATCCTTTTCTTATCCACAGTTCCAGAATGATTACGACCTGTTGTTCTGATTTTGCAGTTGCACTCTGAACACCTCAAAATGTTCTTAGGATATTTGATTCTACACCTCGAACAATAATAAATCGAGAATGACATATCCCAATTCCTAGCATTGAACCAGTAATTATCCCAATGTAACTAAAAGAAATTAAATTTAATTATTGCAAAACACCAATTTCTGCGATTTCCCTTATTTTTTCATGGCAAAGAAAATGAATGTGTAGTCAAGGCCCGTTTTACTCCAGTGCACAACCTTATCCACATAGCTATAATCAATAGGCTCGATCAGTTGCAGACCGTATTTTTTGGCAATCATTACCGCCGCCTCTATTTCATTTCTATCAAAGATTTTGTCAGGCGTTCCTTTTGAGAGAACGTATTTTGTGTTGACAGTTTTTTCCGGCCAGTAATCTGTAGACGTCAGCAGTAAACCCCCTTTTTTAAGAATCCTGCTCATCTCCTCGAAGTACTTTTGAATATCAACACCATGTTCAATTACAGACAAAGAGGATACAAAATCAAACGTATTATCCCTGTAATCAGTTGCCTCTAAATTCTGGATTGAAAACTTCAAAGACTTATCATCAAGCATATCAACTATTGGTTTGTACTCTCTCTTATAGAGCGAATATGCGGTATTCATAAAGTTGTACTTGTACTTTGGCCTCAGGACCAAATCGCAACCATAAAGATTCCTGAATCCCAATCTCTTGAGCATGGGCAAAATGGGCGAGTCGTTGCAGCCAACGTCAAGTATGAACGACTCTCTATCGGCATTGTTTATGATCTCGATAATCTTGTAGGTGTCCCAGGCCTTGATCGTGTCATGAGGGGGAAAAAGGTTAAGCGCTTTAAGATGTCTTTTCGCCTCCGTCACCTGAGAAGATGTCTTCAAGACCGAATTGCAACACATAGTTCTAACTGGGTTAATGTGATTTTCATCAGATATTGTCATATTACCTACTTTGTCCAAGTTAAAGGGAGAAATGAATGTATGTACGACAAAAGAAACGGAGTGTTGATATACAATGCTGTCAGGATACTGCTGTAGCAAAAATTATCCCAGTTAAATCATTATAGGTAAAAGTACCTCAGGAGGGGTAAATAAGTATTTTGAAAATGCTAATACTCGATCGAGCTTAAGATGAAACCAGTCTTAGATGCTTTAATGTTGTGAGTTATTTTTGAATGCGTGATCGTCTGATCTAGCTACACATACATCAGGATTACCGGATTTTCCTGTTGGTTGAATAAAGTAAGTAAATGCATTACAGACTGAACTAACATTTACCAATATTTTATTCAGGATGGTTCAGTTAATTATTAAATAGAGCAAGAGAACACAATCAACAGCATCCAGAATTTTATTCAATCGTTAGAGGATCATCGCCGGAATTCTAAGTGATCACGGTGGACGCCACTTGTAGTTAAATGAACTACTGTACTGTGAGATGGTATGTTGCATCAGTCGCGAAGTTAACGTTACTTGTAGTTGAAACGTCCAATATAGAACCACCAAACTCAATTGTGTGTGTCCCCTTAGTCGAAGGCTTTAGCATTATCCAATATCCATTAGCACTCGAATCAGTAGTTCCCGGCGCTAGCCCCAACACATTATCAGACGGCATGGTGAAGTTGTAAAGTGAGGATTGGAATCGATATTTATCCAGATCTGGTATGTTAACACCATCAATAGTAACTTTTAGGTTTGTTGCTTTATCTATCAAAGATGAGGCACACTTAGTCAACTCTGCTTCCGTCTTGTAAGCCGGAAATTCGAGGTAAGAACATTCATTATTAACTACCGGCAAAAGGATTGCTTTTCCCTGTGGTATGATATAGCTACGAGTGACTGGACCACCAACCTTATATCGTTTCGCAGGCTTATATTTGGTGCCACATCAGTAGATTTTCCCAGTTTCAACTATTAATCTAACAACAGCCCAAATATGGCCAGTGGATTTTACCGCGGCACTTGGACCCACATGATAGCAGAGGACGCACCATGGTGTCTGTCAGCTTGTTCGCATTGCGTCGTACCATAATTGTTTGAAACTACGCACGCCGAAAACGCTCCATTAGGCGGAAGTTCCTTTTCTGAAAATCTAAATACGATTCTTTCGATGTTACTATCGCCAGTCCTCGCGATAATCCTTCCGACGTCAAGAGATTTTGATTTCTTTTTATCTGTAACTTCGGAAAGAACATAGACCTTGACTTTCCCACTATCGTCTTTTCCGTCAGACAAATTCACTTTAAGCATGAATCCCCTTGCATGTGCAATTTGTGCAGGAACTAAAAATACGACTACAAGACAAAGCAAACCAACGAACAATTTGACGTTGGTAAACCTAACAGTGAAGACGCCCAACATTATCTAAAATGAGAACGCCCCCCGGATAAACCATTCCGGAAAAATGAATGCCTTTTTATTAATTTTGGAAACAGACTTGAAATGTATCTGGATCTGGATAACAGGCAATTTTGTCGCCGCAGAGATCCTGGAGGTCAATGTTTATCTGGTATTTGTATGATTCTGGATAATAATAACAGCCGGTTTGTTATACCTGTTCATTAAAAAGAATTGGATCATTCTTAAAGGGAACAAAATGTTTCCAAAGAAAAATCCCGGTGAATAAGAATTGAATTTTCTTTAGCTTATAGATGCCATCAACAGTATTTGTTTGTCGAATTTTAATATTTGGAAATGTTTTTACTATAAGTATATTTACTTTGACGGAGTAAGGTACTGTAGTTAATTATCTTGTTTTCGGCATCACATTTATTGATAATGGAGGATGATCCCGAAGTGGCTTCTTTGTATAGTGCCGTGTTAGAGAACAGAGGGCATATGGTTACTCTTGCAAGGACCGCTGAAGAGTGTCTCAAAATGTACAGTAAAAGCCTACAAAGAGCACTGATAAATAGAACTGTTCTCAGAGATGTTCAACCGTACGATGCTCTCCTCCTTGATTATGAAATGCCAGACAGAAATGGGCTGCAAGTAGCGAAGGAAATTTTAACAATTAATCCTCATCAAAGAATAATCTTTATTTCTGCTTTCGTTGAAGAATGGATACTTGATTCCACTAAAGAACTGAAGGTTCCGCCAGAGTTTTTACAGAAGCCTATTTCAAACACGAAACTAATTGATGCAATAGAACATAAAGAAATTTACGAACAATTGAAACGGCTAAACATTGATACTCAAGCATTCAAGAAAGCAAATCTTAGTCATGAAACATTGGAAAAAATATTAGCTATTGTTAAAAGCAGCAGAATTCGTGAAACCTTATCTGCCGAATTTAAATTATTCCTAGAACGATAGATGGCTGTAGTCAGTAGGGCTCTTCAGTTCCCTATCTTTTTAATGGGATGTGCAAACTTCTTCTTTGATTTATGTATACCTTGATAATTTGCTTCATTGTTCGATGAGACTAAAACAGATTCTACCGAATACATCGTTAACTGACGTGTACGGTAAAAGTATTGCGGGTGAATTGGGCAAAGATCGATTATTCTTGGTTAGGTCCTCCCTTTAACTAAGCTTGATCATCTACTAACGGAATACCTGCTGAAGACTAGACACCTTATTACAGTGCTTTATACAAAGATAGATTTAGTGCTAGTGATAGTCATAAACCGTTTAGATTGAGTGGAGGGAGGAGGAGTTGATATAAAATGACCACTATTGCTAATCCAGATCAACGGCAGAATCAGAGCGAGGGCCAAAGGCAGGTTTTAACATTATCAAATTTAGTATCAAACTTTCCTTTCAAAGAGATACGTCCCAAACAACTCGAAGTGTTGCAGCGGATTGCCGACGCCATCAATGCGGGATACAAATACATAGTGCTAGAGGCTCCGACAGGTTTTGGTAAAAGTCCCCTCGCTATCGCATTAGGTAGAACATTGGGCACAAGTTACATCTGTAGCGCCACGAAGGACTTGCAAACTCAGTACACTAACGACTTTCCATACCTAAGGGCTATCAAGGGAATGGGAAATTATGATTGCCTAGTAAAGGAGGATTTTGTCTTAGACCAAACATATCAATGTGATCAATGCAAAACAATAGCTGATAATTTCAAAGAATGCCGGCATAGAAGCGTAGTTTACGGACCATGTAGGGATGGACAACCAGCGTTTGGCCATGTTGCGAAAGACTGTGGTGTTTGTTCAGGTAAGAACGGCTTTCATGATGGCTGTAGGTACAGGACGTATTCAGAAGATTATGAAGTAGCGTATTCTAATACCGATAAAGAAGAAGTTTCCATGAGTTTCTCGCGTGAGGCAGAGTATCGGGTACATTCTACATTGAGAGATGGGCTAGACGGTTGGATGCACCTGGCCAATATTTCCCAACAAGAAGCCCTTGAGAAAAGATCTCAATTCACTCCATGTCCATATTACGATCAACTTAACAAAGGAAGGCTTGCAAGTCATACGATATTCAATTATGCTAACTTTTTGATCTTCATTAAAGCGAAGAAAATAGGGGCTAGAAAACTGCTCGTGCTGGATGAAGGTCATCAGATCGAGAATCAGTTAATTGAAGATGTAGGGATCTCTGTAACAAAGAAGATTTTACAAAAATACATAGCAACCGATCAGTTAGAATATACGAAATTCACTTATGATGATAACATTGAAACAACATGGCTTGCACTGTTAGAAACTTTGTATAGTCAAATAGACAAGTCTATTGCAGATATAGAAACAAGCGAGATAAAGATAGATGCTAAACAATATTTGCAAAGACTTGAAGATACAATAGATGCAATCACAGAAGATCACAAAAACTGGATCGTATCTGAGATAATATATGATGACGAGGATAATAACAGCAATAAAATAAACATAAATAAAAACAGAAAGGTCACAAAAGTGACGTTCAAACCCCTTAACGTTGCGCCTTACTGCAAAAAGTTGTTTGAGCAATGTGATATCACGCTTATAATGAGTGCAACCATCCTGGACTTTGATACATTCTGTAGAAACGTTGGACTAGATCCAAGTCAAGTCAAGTTTATAGAATTAGGTTCAGACTTTCCTGTAGGGAATAGACCAATCTATCAATTAAATACCGCTTACCTGAATTATAACAGTTTGCAGACAAAAAGTGTACAACGCAGTATTGCTGACGCTATCGATAAAATAATGGACTTGCATTCCAATGACAAAGGGATCATCCATACTACTTCGTACGCTCAGGTTCGATTTATCGAAAGACTTCTTAGTAGAGAGAATAAGAGAAGGCTGATAAGTACAGATCCGGAGATACCTCGAGATGAGATAATTGCAAAGCATTGGGGCTCTTCAACTTCAACTAGAACTGGAAATGAGAAATCAAAATCGGTCCTAATCTCTCCTTCATTACATACCGGACTTGACTTGAAAGACGACCAGTCAAGATTCCAAATAGTCGTAAAAATACCATACCCTAGTAGGGCTGACAGATGGATAGAGACAAAACGAAAGCTAGACGGCGGAAGATGGTACAACTGGCAGACTGCGTTAAGACTAGTACAATCTTGCGGACGATCAGTTAGGTCTAAGGATGATTGGGCAAAAACATACATCCTAGACTCGGCATTTAGCCGGTTCATAAGAGAAAATAAATTGCCTGTGTGGTTCAGAGAAGGTATCATCTGATCTTGGATAAGTCCTGACTTAAGAGGTACGGGGGAGAAGGCAGACTTGGGAAGGATTTACGGCTTAAATAGATAATTTCTTTCCGTAATCGATTGGGCAGACGAGTACCTTCATTTTGAATAGCATCAGAAATAGAACGAAAAAAGTGGAAACAATTTAGATCGTTACTTGGTAAAAGGACACCAAGATGTTTGATGAAAGTTCTCGATTGATTACTGGAACTTATTTTCATTTTTTGACATAGAAAAAAAAGATATAGATCCAACCGGGCTATGCTTGGTCCACACATATGACATTTCATAACTTGGCCGACAACGCGTCTGAACTTTCTATAGTTGCCGCATCTTCCTGTACGACTCAAGTAAATTCCAATTGTGAAGCTGGTGCTGAATATGTGTGGTATAACATAGACATATTTACACCGCCAAAGACCAGCAGACACCTAAGTATACTGTAAATCCCGTAATAGGTCCTGAATGTGTTTATCCTCATCTCATTCAGAATGCAGGCGTGTACGGTCATTGTGATGTGTATGTAACTGGTTCTAATGGAAATTACAATGTTGACCATCATTGTACAGCCGCTGACGCAGCAGGTTTGAAACCCCCACAAAACCAAACAAATACAATGCAAAACCAAACAAAATGACTGACCAACTAGACTAGTCATATCTGATCGTTTATCTTCTCTTCGAGATTTACCTCCTATGTCCAAACATCTAGTGTGTTGTATTTAGCAGCGTGCTTCGTCTTTCGTTCATTCATTAACTTCGTCAGTTGCTTATAGTGTTCAAATAGAATTGACATAAGGACTGCATGTATTACGACAGGTCTACAGGCGTTGCTACAGGAATTATTATGTAATTTAACACAATCATACATTTGATCAAACATTATTTTCTATCCTTCTTATCCAATAATTATTTATTATTATGATCATTGGCATTTCCATATTAATTGGTGGACGCTTTCTCGTACCGTTGTATATCGGGATTATTCCTATGACAGCATACTACATCTGGCAAGCGATTGATTCCACACTGCTATATGATAAAAAGATGGCAGGTCAGAAAGAGAGAATGCCTTTTGGTTTGTAACACATCGTTCTTAACTTTTTTCTGTCTCTCTGCAGTTAATCAAGTAAGGCTTAATGGATACGGAAATCTAGACATTCTGCGTACTCATTCCCATCATGAGTATTACGGTTATTGCGACTACAATTACACCTGCTAATATTATCCAGTAATACCACTTCATTTTTGATAAGTTTCTCTAGTCAAGGTTTAGTCATCAGCCGATATCGGGTGACTGTCAATACAGTAGTAGATTATGTTTCTTTGGTCACAATTTTGGCATTGTATTGTGTGTTCTAAATTGTGATAGGTTGTATCTTTGTCTTCACATTTACTACAGTCTGCTTTTTTCGTATCTTCGGGAAGGTGTACGCTGAATGGCTCATTACAATTGGAACAAGAAAACGTTCGAACCGACATTATCGTTATTATGATGTGTAGTTAATAAAATTAAATTTTGCAGAAACCAGGGTGAAGTAACAGATGATCTTGTGCAACAGCTCAGCGTTACAGAGACGCTAATTTGGGCTACAGCAGTTTGAGAAAAATGATCTACATTCTTGATATTAATACTTCATGCTCGAAAACCTATTAGCTACAATATTTTTTACTGTGAGCCTCTCAGTACACGTGAACTGGCATATTGTACATAATGTTCTTAGACAGATAAACTTTCGAACAGTCTGTCACACAATTTGACTTAACAAACTCTATTTGATACTTGCAAATTTAGGATTATTAACTTGAAAAGTGATTGCTTAGAAATCTGAAGAGCCGCCAGCACTATATGGACTTCCTTTTATGCTGATTACATAATCCAAATCATTGATACGTTTTAATAATTTAAGGTCTAGTTTGTGACTCACGACCATTTTCGTCCCATTAAGATAAAAACTTGGCGCCATGCCTGTAACTTGAACTATTCTGTCCTTGATTTCTTCAATATTCTGCCCTGATTTGAGGATATTCTCCAAAGTGTAAATATGTTCTACCCTCCTTCCTGTCAAAAATTAGTTTAACTACTAGAAGAGGATCTACTTTTGGAAAAACTTTTCTAATCGCATTATCAGCTTCGGTAAATTCTTTGATAACTTCATCTACTTCATTTATCTCCATGCAGATGTATTCTGTCTTTGGCTATAAAATGTTTGTTACAATTAGTTAATTTGACGTCGCCTTCTGTGAACTAAAAGTACTCTTCAACATTAAACTTACCCACGTTTGTGTATTGGTACTTTACCAACTTAAAGTTATACCAAAAGAGAGAAGCTTTAAATTAGTAATTTGAAAAGTAATGATACCGGGCTATCGGGATCAGCTAATATGATATATTATAATATAAGCTCCCAACCTTTCATTAACCTACCCTTACCAATATCAAACTTGAGTTGAAGGGAGGAGCTGAGAGGGGGGTTCTATGTACGTATAAATCATTTTTGTTTAATTATTTTTATTTTATTTTATTTTTAATTTATTTGTTGCAATGAAATTTAGTGTAGAAACATTTCTGAAAATAAGTTTCAGATTAAATTATATGAAATTTGCTGCAATCAAAAATTTATAATTACTAGAAATTGTGCTATTGGGATTAGACGAATATGTCAGGGAGGATCATCTTTTCAGACAAATTAGGAGAAGATGGTGCTGTTGCGGCGACATTAGATTGATTTGTTGTAGTGAGACTAGATGTCACAATAAACGTTTTTGAAGCCGAATTAGATCCTTGGGTTGCTACTATTGGAGCAAATCCGACAGACGATGATAAAGGTACGGTAAAGTTAGCAAGGAATTCTCCATTGGTGCTAGTTGTGACTGTGGTTGGGGTGGTTATTATATCAGTGCCGTTAAATGTAATAACGATAGTTGAGCTAGGATCAAAACCAGAACCTGTAATATTTACCGAATTGCCAACAGGCCCAGAGGTCGAGTTAAGTGTAATGGTGGGTACTCCAGAAGATGTAGCCGTGGATGTCGTTAATGATGAACTGGATTCTTGAGTGGCTTTAGGGCTCACCATGTCAGTAACTTTAAACGTTTTTGAGGCTGAATTAGATCCTTGACTGGCTTCAACAATATGATCTCCAATCGATGATGTTGAAGGAACATTGAAGGTAGCATTGAATCCTCCATCGGAGGTCGATGTCACTGTGGCTCTAGTATCACCTTCGAAGCTTATAACAACAGTAGAGAAAGGATCAAATCCATTACCCGTAATAGTTACCAAAGTAGCGATAGGGCCCGAAGATGGGTTAATTGTAACGACAGGGCCTTTAGGTGTTGATTTCTGATTCTTCTCTGAGTGGTTACAGTTCTTATCGTCATTCTTATCGCAGTGATTATCGGCAAAGGCCTGCGTTCCCCACGTCATTCCAGCAGAGGATAATAAAAGAACTAAGCCAATTGAAAGGAATCGATGGATCTTGGGATTAATCATGCAATTATCTCAAACCTATAAAACAAACTATAACTACGGTAAGAAAGAAAAATTTCTAATAATAGACACATTTTAACTTCAATTCTATAAATAGAAAATTATTCAATTATGCACATAATGTTTCAGCATCATCAATCCATTTGAAGAGTCTTCACGGGGTAAGATCAATCAATCAAAAAGAACAATGACAATAGCATGAGAAAGAGAGGAAGAAATTTTACTCCTCCACTTCCCTATGTTTTGCGAGTGCGTGCATTCAGAGATCATTATTGCTATTATTTATTTTATGCCTCATGACTTGTTTTTAGGGCGATATTTCTCTATTAATTTTGTTAAGTCATCTAGAGGGCATGGTTTCTTAGAAAGTCAAGATCAAAAAAAAGAAAAAGTGGGTGTTACGTCACTACGACTTTGCCCTTCATATAAGGATGAAGCGTGCAGTAGTAATCAAATGTTCCTGCGATATTAAATTGATGTTGGAAAGTTTTTCCTGCAGCAAGGTAGCTTGAATCAAATTCTGTTCCTGTTCCAGAATTTCCAGATTCCGGACTTCCCGAGGTAACTGTATGCAATGTTGAATCCTTATTAGTCCACGTAACTGTTGTCCCCTTTGAAACCGTCAGGGTTTCAGGTACAAAAAACTTGCCATTGCTTGGGACAGAGGATCCTGGTGAAATTGTTATGGAATTACCGCCTGATGCGCTAGTTGTGTTACCCGTAATATTACCTGACGTTGTAGTTGTATTGCCAGTCATATTACCAAACATTGTAGTTGCGTTATCTTGTGCATAGGCCAAATGGAACTGACCTGACAAAAGCGGACTAAAAGCCACTCCTGCTATCAGTACAGAGCCAATAATAGCTGACAAAAGGACGTTAATCATCTGCCTCCATGGTCTAGAAACGAAGTCTTAATGCTTCCTTAACTTAGTTAATCTTCAGTGCCCTATCTGTTTTAATCCCCTCCTCTCACTAGAACGAGCTGAACACTATAATGTTACAAAACCAACAATTAGTTTATGGAAGAAAAACAGGAACGTTGCAGAAGGTGTCACGGCGGATATTTACATCCAACCCTTAACCCGAACGAATTCAAGTGTAATTACTGTGGTTGGTCGAAGGAGTTACAGGCGTAAAACGACTCAATAATTTCTAAGGATTTGCAAGTGCAGGTTCCTTATGAACTATGCCCTGATGTATTGTCCCTCTGCTTTTGTCCATCCATGACACTCTTTAGTGATATTATTGTTATCTTGTGACAATTTGTTTTACATTCAAGAAATAATACAGCAGCAGTCAGCTTTAAGCGATTCTGTCAAAACTGGTTGTTTTTAAGGTAACCTTGACAACGACGTTTTGTAGGTTAATTGATTGTAATTCCTGGTTATCTAACTACTGATTACTAAATACCCGAATATCGGTCATTTGCGCTGTGGTTTTGCCTCCAGCGCCAGGAGGGATAGTCCCTATTATAGTTACTTTTACGTACTTTGCAGGAGTTGTAGAAACAGTAAATGACTCAAACGAATTGGTGTTACCTGCACTCTGTCCATTAGTTAATAGTGTTGTCCAGTTCTGACGGTCTAATGAACTTTCTATGTAAAATTTATACCCACTAACATTTTCGTCGGCCCATGCAATGTCGACCTTGCATACTGGTTTTTGAACCTGCAGACCTACTGAAATCCAGGGACTTGAAATATTGGTCGTCCCACCATTTAGGCTTCCACTGGACTGGGGCTCTACAAGCGGTATCAGCCTGTCGCATGGAGTTCCCGGTCCTGGTAATGGCCATGGGCTCGGTGGCTTTGGCTCGGGTTCTGGCCCTGGTTCGACTGGCTCAAATTTAATGCACATCGCATACGCGGCTATTGTGTTAATTGAGGGAGGATGAACAATGTTGAGATGAGAGGTAGACGCTGCTGTAAACGTTTGTAGATTCGGATCCGTAATTATTACGACGTCTGGACCCGCTAGGGACGTAGGCTCCAAATCCCACACCATTTGATTTATATCGTAGTTAGCTTCTCCTCCTCCGCCACACAGTGCAAAACCCTCCTTTGGTCCAATACTGCTTTTGGGATTGGATCTGATCTCATTTGGATCACTATCAAGTCTTTTAATAGTGGTAGCAACATTTCCAATTACCTGACCATTTGCGTTCCTAATATTAGGATTAATACTAATGGTAAAAACTCTAATACGCGATTCAGTAACGTTGATTTCATCTTTTGATCTTGCTCTCCATGAAATAGTTGAAAATGGGAATGACGCTGTCGCCAGATTGCCTCCTCCTTCCATTTGGTCAAGCACTTCAAAGCCTCCTCCCACTAGTAAAAAATCAGGTGCAACAAGGCAAGTCATATCGGCATGACTCATAGCAACAGGACTTATCGTCGAAGTATGTCTAAGGTTTGCAATTATCTCATCTCTTGTCAATCCATGTATTTTCATCCCGATTGCAAATCCAACCAGCGTGCATGGAGTATATACGATATGATCCCTAGACATAACCTTCCAAGTTGTCCAATCCGACATGGGAAAAGAAGCCGTTAAATAATTACCAGTCAAACCAATTTCCGCTAGCCCTCTACCGCCTCCGCCAATGCAGACCCATTCGCTGCCCACTTTTATATCGAGCTCATGATGGTCGCGCCTAGGGTCTGGACCCGGGGTTGTGTGTCACTCCAAACAGAAATAGTAATCTTGCCGATAGTGATTTCGTTAAGTTGTCTTACTACCATTCCAGTTATCGCCTCAAATCCGCGGGAAGAATATTCCCATATTAAGTCACTTCTATAAAATATTACATAATAAGGCTTATGGACAAAATTTCAGAATTTTTTGTCAACGTAAGACATACAATTACAAACTTTATGTTATTTTTGTAAAATGTTAAACTCCCCATTTTACTTTACCAACCTAAGACCACGAATCGAGAGTATTTGACTTGCTAGACAATAAATCTCGAACGGTATGAACGTCTTTCACTTGTCCTTCTTGTAGTTTTGTTGGTCATGCCAACATGTTGTTGGCATCTGCTTCGTCTCACCATTAATACTAGCAAGGTAATATGACGTCATAAGATTGTCTTATGATTAATCATACTCGATTCAAACTTCTGTCTAAATAGTATGTAGTGCGATCATAATTTGGCACTTTCTTTAGCCATAAAGTCGTGCCGCTCTTGTGGGTCGAGTAACTACGGCCCATTAGAGTTTCTAGTCTAATAAAGTAAGTGGCAGACCTCCGAATATAGCGTTCTGATTAATACAGATAGGAACAGGAATCTACTTAATGACTAGGAAAGTATTGACTTATGTAAAGTCCTGCCAATAAAATCAATGCCATACCCATAACAATTACGACTATCTTCCTTAACCGAGGTCTCAATCTTTCTAATCTACTTTATCAAACTCTCTAATCTATTTTGACGCATGGATAATAATATCGTTGCTTAAGGGGCATTAAACGAAAGTCTCCGAGAATGCCTATGTCTTCAATAGTAGGACAATAATAGACCATTTTGCTAGATAGATGGCTGCGACGCATGGAAGGTTCTAACTACATTAACAAAGTTTAGGAATCAATAAAAATACGTTCCTAGTCATGTCATCTGGACTTATTGTCCACAGGCATAACGACGGGTTGGAGAGTTGTCAATTTCTCTCCTCTCCGTTGTCTTAACATAACGTTATTCTTTATTCCACTTAATACTTCATGAATTGTTTATTGAGTAGGGCGATATCTCTCTATTAATTTTGTTAAGTCATCCAGTAGTATACACCTTATTTATTTTCGAATTATCAAGAGAGGCTTCAATCATTGGATAAGATTCTCAAGTCAATTATAATGCGACAAATCCCTTTTTTGATAGGAGGCACTATTACAGGTACAATAATGACATACTATTACGGTTTTTTGTTTACAATCATAGTAAACAGTATTATTTGGTGGGCTATTTCATATTTGGTCAGCAAGTTATTATGGAAAACTACGGGGCTGAACGATCAAAGATATCTCATCCGATATTTTCTTATGAAAGCGAAACATGCAGAGAAAAGAAATATTTGATAATTATTGGTAGACATATGAAAACTAGTAGATGGTTGATTATGTAGTAGCGACTTTTTTTTGTAGAGATAGTCGCTTTTGATTACCAGTACGATTAGCATTTAGGCACGTGATTTAGCGATAAAAGAAGGTGATCTAATTTCCTAACTTATTCATTACGCTTGAAATCTTGCCCTGTACAAGCGTTATATTGTATGGTGAAAGAGTACTCTTGATGAAAAGAAACGCAACTGGAATGATCGGCATGATATCCGCCATAACCATAACAGCGGATTTATAAGTGGTATCGTGACAACAGGACAGATAGGTAAAGTATTTTCTCAGACAAATGAGAGCAGTAATATGACTGCAACGAGTTCGAACGCAAGTTCAATGGAGGCCAATATTACGGGAAGTAATGCAAACGACACAGGAATGGGTGCGCCACACGCTTCTAATATGACCCCTGAAAAAGTTCTAGCTCCAAATGGAACTGCTCCTAGTTAGGAAGCCAACAACAATAATCCACAGATCTTCCTTTTTTTTTATTTCTTTTCTAGTAAAGTATCTAAAATCATTTACTGTTATAAGTTACATTCCTTGGATTAGATTACATATCAGACACCATTTCCTGTATAAGTCCTGAGTGGCATAATTCATACAGAGGATCTAATTACTTGTATAACGGTTATCTAGAATAAAGATCCTAGTTTAGTCATGTCATCAAAAAATCTAAACAAAAAATCTACCAATGACAATGATAGAGCAGAGGAAAAAGCTCTAAAAGAGGCTGAAATTGTAGCAGAGTTAGCACCGAATGAAAAAATAAGAAAGGAAGCTGAAGAATTAATAGAAAGAGTACAGGATGATTCTCCTACTACAGTTCAGGAACAAGAACAAGAGGCGATAGAAACTGTATTGGACGAAACTAAAAGAGCAATTAAGAAAACAGCTAACGAAGCCAAAAGGGAAATTCCGAGATATATCAGAGCAATAGGTGATCTACAAGAAGACACTATCGAGGCGACAAAGGAAATTGGGACTTCAAAGGGAAACAGCATATTTAATTCCACAGCTTCAGGAAAGATATGTGTCCTACTTTGTGCCTTGGATGTCCCCGAGAATAGTAGCGGAGTATTACAGTAGAATGGTTGACAATTTCGTGGACAACGCAATATCAGCCACTAACCTGGCGAACAACTTGGCGATGGTTAACATGGAAACCATTCAACAGCTGACGAATAGTAGCAGGGAGTTTTGGAGAATGGGAGTTGAGAATGCACGAACGATAAGCGAATCATTGGCACAACCGTAATGAGAAAGATACGGTAGCAGTTGTTGAGTGGAATGCAGCTCAAAATAACCTCACCATTTTTACTTAAATTTACGAAAATTAAATGTACGTGCTCCAAAGTTCATCGTCAAGGCTTTTCCATCTATCTTCCCCAGAGCCAACTCGCTCTAGTGCCTACTTATAGTCTTGGGGTACTATATCTTTACTAGAGACCATAGAAGAACTGAGTAACAGAACATGACAGAAATTAACGATTTGATAGATGAAGGGAATGCTCTAGACGCAAACGGCAATCCTGAGAAAGCACGGTCCGACTACCGTCGATATTTTTGTATCGCTTCTAGAGGGTGCCGCTGCAGAAAATCGCAAAGGTATAGCAATTACCATATTGATGTATGCTTGGCTTGTTTCTTACCGCCAAATGACTCTTCATTTGCAAGTTCTTCTGAAAGAGCGATTGTTAGAATATGATGAACAGAGGAAGGTCTAGAGGATAACAACAAGACGACTACAATTCCTAGAAATGTACACTAAAATGGCTAAAATGCTGAAGTAACGATGAAGAACTCGACTCATAGAATAAAATGTAATGTGAACATGGACTCTAACTTCTATTACACTCATCCATTCCCCTTATTAATAATTTTTCTTAACATGAGAGGACAGACGATGATGTTGTCGTATGTGCGGACCAATCATTAATTAGTGTTAGTTGATGATCATATTCATATTTTCTATGTCCTGTCAAGAAAATAGTCTTCCTGAAAATATGTTTCAGACCACATGCAAATGGGGCACTCTTTTTTAGATTTGCCATAATCCGATCCGAGGAACGACGATTCGCTTGACACAATGCCACCAGCGTAAAAGTCTGAGTCACACTTCTTGCATCTAAGCAATACTCGTATCCCAGCCACAGTTCAAGAACCTGAGAGAAAGATATATATATTAAATTTCACTCCAACAGCAGACTGTTCCAAATCCCATGAGTATTTCTTCTCACTCTTCTGAAACAAAATATCAATTTCTTTCCTGTGAGAGAGTGGCATGTCAAGTATACGCAAGATACCGTCGTAAAGTATCTAACTGGCTTGTCGGAATTTGTCATATTGTACTAACGTGTAATATGAAGACTATGACTATGTTCACTATTGCCGTCATCCTGATTGCTATGGGAATTAAAGCAACCTATTCCATATCATAAACGCGTCTAACTTCTTCAACGAGTTTCAATTCTAGTTCAGTCTCTAAAAAGGGATCTCTTGGACCTTGCACATCGCCCTGTGCTAGATCAATCGATTACAATAACTCTTGACGATAATTTATTAGCGAATCTGACAATAACTTGTAATACTGCATGTCGATCTTCTTGTCTTCTGTGGGTTGATCCCAGGTCTCTTTCAGAGCATCAGGCCTTCACTTTTCTTCTTTAGTATAATGTCTATAATAATATCTTCTACATTGGTAACCCTCATCGTTTCCTTCAGTTTGAACCTTTCTACAACCTTGTCTGGACCCTTCGAGCTTTGATTATATTTCTTTGAAGTTACATGATAGATGCCACCCAGCATAGCCTTCGGAATTTTGATTTGCAAAGTTGGTGAGGCCTGGTCAGCCAAGAGTGGTTTTTGCGATGACTTTGGGCGAAAAAGTAAATTCATTATCCAATTATAAAACTATACAAAGGCGAATGAATGAAAGATAAGATAGATTATTTTCTCAGGCTAAAGTATCTTTGCTATCTTTATTCACCACGGCGATGATTGTACAGCCAATTCGTCCGAGATCCTTATTAAAAACAACTAACTAAAAAGTATACAAACTTGTTGAAAAACAATACAAATCTATGGACGGGAATTCTTATTGGTATGCTGACTGTCGTGGGGACAATATTATCATCACCGGCGAATTTGGTGTTTGCTGCAGGTGTCTTTTGTCCACCCTGTGAGGGTACAGAGGGGAACGACACCATATCTGGTAGTAAAGCAGATGACAGGATGGAAGGCAACGGTGGAAATGATCGCATGTCTGGGCAAGGTGGTAATGATAGAATGGACGGCGGGGTCGGTCACTGTACGGAAAGAGGATTCCATGTTGAAGGTTCAAACATTGACAAATTGCTGGAGCATCTTAAACATAGGTACGAAGTTACTAAAGAGACCCACTAAATGGTCATAGTCTGCCATTTACTCATTTCAGTCTACTGATAATAAATTTGTGATTACTTCTTAACAATCTAGGAGAATTGCTTATCTAGAACCTTACTCAATTCGTGGTATAATTGCCCGATTCAAATATGTTGTATGCATACTTTTGGGCTTGTAGACTTTCAGACGAAGAATTACCAACATCACTACAAGATGTAGAAACAAGAGCTATTTTGATTGATAAGATAGATATGCCACTTACTTTTGAGAATAATACTGCAAACTTATTACTTGAGCACATGTCTCCAGACGAAAGGGAATTTCGTATCAAGAAGGTCTTAGGTATTGGGAATTCGTTCCTTCTGGACCAAATATCTGAAACATCAAAGAAAAATATTATTCTACGACTTTGGTCGGGGTGTCTGGACGCTGCTAAAAGTATTGCAGTGCAAACCCGTGATGGTCTAACCAGTCCCGAAATTAGGAAGGAACACTTCTTTCAGATAGACCTGTTTGCAAGCTGGGATTTAATCTATCGTGCTGGTGTTGAATCTGCACCGCCTTTTAAGAAGAGACGAAAAGAATCCTACAAATTTGAAGGAGTTCCTAACGATTCTCCTGTCAGGAGATATCCAAATGAATATCTCTTATGATGATGGCCCATATTCCCGTTATCAAGATTATCAGCTTAATCTTACGTAATCAAAATAGGGCTCGACCGAAGTGTTGCTAGAAAAGTATGGGAAACTGCAGACTGTCCTAAATCAATTGTACACTAGACATAATTCCAAAATTATCAGTCCTGCAATCGACTTAACTTATAGAGAATTACTTTTACTTGACCAGTACACTTAACGTTCGAGACTAGGATGGGCCTTTCTTCATAAGTGAACCTATTATCAATGGCGCAAAATTTGTAGGGAAAATTCTAAATGATAATTTTAAATTGTATTATTCATGTAAATAGATATGACACGAATATCATATCTGGATTTTTCTGCAGATGAGCCTGAACGGGCTATAAAGTTTTAGAATATAGTGTTTGGATGGCAAATTGAGAAATGGGAAGGACCATTTGAATATTGGGAATTCAAGACAGGTGAACCAAATGAGCCAGGCATAGATGGAGGATTGGCTAAACGTAGTAAGCCGGAGAAATCACTTACGCGTTTCATAAATGTTCCATCAGTAGATGATTACGCTTCCAAGATTGAAGCCAACGGAGGCAAAGTCATTCAATCTAGGATGGCAATACCTGGAGTTGGATATATGTTAGTCTTCAAGGATACAGAGAATAACAGATTAGGGCTCATGGAAGAGGACCAGTCAGCCAAATAAACGTGGTTGGAGTCAATGCTGAATGTAATTTAATGATAAAGGAATGGGAAGGTAAATAAAGCAATTCGATTCTCTGATATCTTTTGCTTTAAGTGACTAGGCTCTGCGTTCGAAACGATTTTTTTATATGCAACGATGATAATAAGTACTTATAATATTTGGAAGAAATTAGATGTAAAATTGTTCCAAAGCCAGAGAGAAACACAAAGACGATTATTGGAGGCGGAGAGAACTATGGAGAACGTCCACTGTTTGTAGGCCAAGGTACTGGCTTCAGAAGGTATTCCTGTGGCCATTGTAAACTCATTCTGGTAGATAATGTTGGTGAAAATATAGGGTTAGTCAATATTGTATTAAAATGTCCTGGATGTCAATCCTATAACGAACTCCCATCTTAATCTAAGGCTATAGCTACTAATGCCAAAGAAATGTCCTACTATCAATGCTAATTCCTGTGACATATACTGGCGAATCGATACAATGAAGTAATATGATGGATGGGATTTTTATGTTGCTTGTGATTGCTTTGACAATATCTCAGGCAGATAATTATCTAAATTTTATGCTTTTTCTATCCATTTTGTTTTCAACTACGTCGGATAGTAGGCAGACTTAAATCTCATTACTTTCAATAGGATCGATGATAATTACTGACCTTCGTAGGGAAAACCCGGAAGAAGATGGTTAGCCATTGTAAGCATCTCTAAAATAGAGCCAATTATTCATCAATACAAAAACCAGTTCATTGATGAGAGATATTTCTTAATGTGTAAGTCTTGCTATTGGTGTGCATCTTGTTTGACAAATGATGATGGATGCATCTCCACATGTCCTGTATGCGATACCAACAAAATGGAATGGTTACCAATCTCGCAGTCTGAAAGTTATAGATTAGACTATGATGACATTCGAGGTATGATTTTGGAATTCTGGACTGAAAATTGAAGGAGACACTCCAACTTGAATTTTAGAGGGACAGAAGTACTATGTCAGACAATAGCCAAAACCTGCGGATCTAAGCGATGCAACAACCTGTTAAGACAGCGACCGAAGCGTGGAGAAGGAAGAGAAAAGATAAATGCCCTATGTTGATTACAGCGTAGACTCCTTTTGCAGTAACTGCTGTAAGCCGCGTCCACAGGATATTATCTTCTGTCCTGTCTGTCATTACAGGGTCCGGCATTATAAGCGATTCAAAGGTGAGAAGTAGGAGTTGTAGTTCCAACAACAAAGGAAGCAGAAAAGGGTAAGGTGTTCGATGAATTGGTATCTTAGATGCCTGTATGAAAAGTGGAAGACAGATTCAAAAAAAGAGAAACACCTAATAATTCCTTCTATTTTATGAAGACCTTTAGAAATAACCTTGACAATGCAAGCTTCTACTGCTGAGTTATGAATCGATACTCGATGAAATAGACTTCATAGCAGTGTCCCTACTTTGTTCTCTCAGCATTTCTAGATCTCTTGTAGCAAGTCCGTGGTTGACTTAGATCTCCCAAGCCTTGCCGCCTCGATATGCTACAGAGTAAACCCTACGATATAGTCCAATACAGGATATTATCTTTTTGACATTTTGGCATTTAGTTCTGTTATTGAATCTGATAAAATATCCTCCTTTCTATTCGATCGTATGTGAACATGGCCGGGGTAATCTATATTAAAACTGGTGCAACAATACTCGCATGAGAACGTAGGCATTTTGGACGTTAGTTCTCCCAGGCCTTACCTTGTGTCTTCAATCCCATTTCTTTGATATCTGCTCAACCAGGGTATCCTGACCTTCTAAGATGTTTCTTCATCTGGTGACGTGGATAATCTTCTTTGTTAGTACTTTGAAATTCGTTACAATCATAGCACAAGTCAATCAAATTGTTCAAACTGTCTTGACCTAACACTTCTAACACATTATTTGAGTGTTCATCCTCTTCTGAATCTAATTGAGAATTATGGGAAACCGGGATAGGAATGAAATAGTTGCATCCATTCTACAGTCGTGAATGTGTAGAGGTGTCAGAACGCTCGGAACTCCTTTTCGTGAAATCTCATCTAAGATGTGCCTTGTGCGAAAGCCCAGGTGTATCATGGGTTATTAAAACTTCATCCTCACTGTCTGGTTAGAAATGGTTACCATTATTATTCCAATGTTAAAAATCTGTTTATCCCAAATTTACCTCTCATGAATGGAATTAGTATCAACAACCTGTCGGCCATGTGAAGACCGTAGTTTGAGAAGACATCTCTATCGAATATCCTGACAGAAAAGACATCATTATTAAATTCTTTATAAGAATTGGAGTGATTCTAAAGTTACCAATTTCATGAAATACCACAAGATAACGGAAAATATTCCATCTATCGTAATTTTAGTTCTATTTCTCGTTATACTGGGTGCAAGTTTATGGATGGTCATACTATACTCTAAATCACCTTCATCTAATTCTCAAAATATAATCTCGCATTCATTCAATAAAAGTAGTAATGACACCTTGATATTTCGCTAATTTCAAGTGTTAAAGTCGAAACTGTTATCTTCGTCGCTGATCTTCAATACAGATCAATGATGATTTTTTCCTTTATTTCTGACTGCCTGAAATTATATCATCACTTATGCCGATTTATTGAAAAATATACAGTGATCGCATACGTCCTATGCAAGTTTCCTTTAAAATTCGTAATCAGCTTGCTATTAAACCTGAGATATTTGCTCAAGGTATAGCGAAACTTGGAGAAGACGCCTTATTTGCGTCTGGGCACAACGTTTAGGTCTTATGTTTCAAAAGTGATAGAGACATTATGATAATATGGTGGAATATTATCACGAATCAGTAGAGCCCTTAAAACTTAGTTTGTGCCTAACTACCGTTCACAAATCCTCATTACACCAAGACGTCTTTTATTGATTCGTCCGATTATCAAAGTACTTGTTTGGTAACCTTAGACACCTACTTCCTTTGCAAGTATTACAAACTTCTTCCCTTCACTAGTTAAAGTATTAAAGACCTTGTTTTTGACAGTCTTTCTATCCACCAGTCCAAGTTTATCAGCCTTTAGGAGTAATTTGTGTCCATATCCATACGCTCCCAACTTGGTCAATAATTCTCTCGTAGAATATCCCTTTCCCGCGCCTATAGTCTTCAGTACCTTGACTAAAGCTTTATGCTCTACCAATACTTTGAGTAATTTCGCATCTTTCACGCCATTGCTTTAAATGTATAATTATATAATCGTTACCCTTTCTTAGAAACCATGATATCGAACTTTTGGTAGAATTTGTCCTCATCCTTAGCAGACTAACTTCTGTTTTGGATACTTTTAGATTTACTCTCGTAAATAAGGCAAAATGCGGAATTAAATCGATTGGAAATATTTGATTCCCTTGTTGATAGGATTTGAATTAGGGCTACAGGCGCCACTACCATGACGTTAAATACTGAAATACTCTTAAAATGGCAATTAAACCAATATCCAATGCCAAAAGACTATTATGCTTCTCGTAGACTAGATACTAGTACCTTGTTCAGGAATTATTGGTTAGAATCGCCGGTACGTTACTCTCTGTTTGATATTTGTCTAGAGAGACGAGGTGGCCACGTTGTTGTTTGATTTTATAACAAGTACATTTGTTATAGCTTTTGGTCTTGCATACAGATGGTTAGATCAAAATGTAATAAGCTATATTCTGAACTTTTTCCGAGGCTTTGAGCATGCACTAGTCATGCTTACTGTGATTGCCTTTTTACTAATTATGGTTTACATGATGATTAAACATGTAAAAAGATTGCCAAAATACTACGGGATAGAAATTGTAGATATTTTTGGCAAAAAGACTGTCCTTGACGGCTTGAGGCTTAATTTTGTTACGTACGATGCTGCTAAAAGTTATTCACAGTTCTATACCAATTTGTATGGAAAGCGCTACCAATTTCATGTAGTCGGTCGTAATAGGATCGTAGATCCGTTTAAGGAAATAGTTAATCTGCTGCCTCGTGAAAAAAAGTGATGGAGTAGCCCTGTACGATTAACTGCCCTCTAAATCATTAAATCGAATTGAATTGAATTTAATATTATTTTGAGGAGACAAAATACCAGATAAGACAAGACCTGATACTAGGGAAGCTCGTCAAATAATAGGTGAAGTTGATCTACTACTCGATGACTCTGTTGAATCAGTAATGGCTCAGGCAAGATGCTCTTTGGTTCAAATAATAGAATGTTTATAGTTTAATTATTCTTGGAGAGAATCCTGGGAATTATCCATGTGGCAGTCTTATCAAAGAGGAACCTAAGGTTCTCAAGATCTCCAGGTCGTTACATACTAGTCATTTCCGAAACCATGACGTTGGGACTCAGCAGCATCATTTTTTATCTATTCTTATTTCCTATACTATACGTACGTTATACAGCACACTGGTGTGGGGTTCCTAGTTACCCCATACCAGTTTCTTATCTACAAAAAACTTTTATGTTCTCAGTGATGTCTGCATTACTGCTAGTAGGGTTATCAGATAGCTTCTCTTATCCAATCCACGATAAGAGACCTGCCATCTTTCAGATTCCCTTCCAGTACTCCGACACTACTCTATATGGGAGTTGAATCTATGTCGTGCAAGGTTGAAATCAACTGACTCTGACCATCTTTAGTTCCTAAAATTAGTCACGTCTGTTCAGCACCAGATCCCCTTACTAACTAGAACGTCTAATTTACCAAAGATGAATATCCAAACATCAACCACCAAACTTTTTATACATAGAATCAAGTGGTAAAATAGTGCCTTCTTATTCTAATATTCCACATATCTTTCAAATACGATAATCTCATTGCGCTATACAGAATTAAATTGAATACAGAAACCAAACTAGCAATGTTGGCGTTGATGTCTGTTTCAATTGGACGGGTATCAAACAGAGGCAGATAATTCCACATCATCGATAGACTCACAGACAGCGGATCAATTTTCTCTAGTTGGTATATAACCAACTAGAAGACATTTACATCTAGAGCTTGGAGATAAATACGAAAACGATCTGTTTGTTGCGGACGTAAAATATGGCAATATTTATCACTTTAAACTCGATAGCGATGGGACCGCCTTTATTCTCAATGAATCCCTTGCAGACAAAGTTGCAATCGGTCATTCAGAAATTTGAAGGCAACGGTACTTTCGTAACCAAATGGGGTTCCAAAGGTACTACTGATGGAACAATGCAGAAACCAGAAGACCTGGCAATTAACTCAATGACAGGGGATCTGTATGTTACAGATACAAAAAATTCACGGATTCAAAAATTCAGTGAAGTTCGATAGATATATCGGAGTTGGCCCCGTCCCAAACATAATTTCATCTAAACTATGTGACCATCGGATGTACTTCTCTACTTCTTTTTCGATCAATGCTAAAGCTGGAAGGTGGAGTGAACAGAAATTCGAATTGCTTTCATATTCCTTGTTACACTTGACATATTTTGATCTGCATAAGGTATTCTCCCTCCCAATCGATCTCAACTCCACATCTGTGACAAACGACAGGCCTGGGTTCGTTGCTGTGAGATACAATTAATGTTCCACAGTCAGGATTACCGCAAAGATATGTACGCTTTCCCAGATATTGCTCTAGGCCATTAACTAAGGACTCTAACACCTTAACCAGAGTGTTGTCGGTTTCTAGAGAATGCCTTTTAACTGGTTTATACCTATTATGTGATAGATGCTTGAGATTAGCATCACCGGGTTTTGAATTATTGTTGTCCATACTTTATTTTATATAAATTATGACTTAAATATATGGTGGGGATCAATGTTAGTAGCGTGTGGACTTTTGGTTAAAATCTCATTCCACCCAATCGTCGGTTCAAAAAAGAAACATAGCAATTCACCTAAAAAAATAAAATATAAATCTGAACATAGTTCAATCGTGATGAGGTTTCGTATCAAATTGCATATTATGCAATTTTGCTTTTGTTTGTAGTGTGGGAAACTTTGAATCTCGTCCTTTTATCAATTTTCATTAATTTTTAACTGCGAATTTATTACCTACTAATTTTTTCTATTTGGGAGTCGGTCTTTTTATCTTGTTACGTGTCTTTATTTACTCGGTTAGAGCACCGACACAATTATTTTTATACTCATGTATTCTTAACTAACCAATGAAAACAAATTCAATTACTACTATGTGTAGTTTGATGGTTATGTCCATGATGTCTCTGACTCTCCTACTCACCAATACTTCCGTATATGGTGGAGGATCGAATGGTGCTGTAAAAGGTGCTCTGACTAGCCTACAGAACAACGAAAATAATACTCCAACTTGGATAGTCTCTGGCGTCTTCAGAATGGATAACCTAAACACTACATCTCCCATCCTCAATGCAAGATTTTATATGATGAAAACAAATGGAACTGCATCCCACACACATACAATTTCGGATTTCAAACTGGTTGGTGACCCTGTAGTCAATGACAATGCAACTATATTTAATGGAACATCGACGATAACTATGAAGGACGGTCCTGTAAACGACGTTCCAATCAGCGTAAAATTGATGGATGACAGCGCAGTGAGCATTTGGGTTGATCCTTCAAAGACAGACAAGCATTTTGGGAACACCGTAATTTATGGCACTCAGCACCTGATCTGTGTAGAAAAGGCAGAATATTGTAAGTAACCTGGCATAGGGCACACTGCAGTTTTACTCTTTTTTTAACAGGGAAATTGAAAAACAGAAGCCAAGTTTCAGAAATATAGGAGGAGATAAGTCATACAGTTGAAAAATAGAAAGCAATGATTACTTAAAGAGGTAACGTAATCTTATTCTTGTTATCCAAGTACAAGACAGGACTTGTTATTTGTTACTCTTTTTCCCCTTATCGTAAGAAAGTTGAATGATGATGCAAACCAAGTGGGCGATGTTGGAGGATGTAGTCCTTTAGAACCACATGGGTTTTGAACAAGTCGTGATATTTTTGTTTCAGTCAGTTTTCCTCTGGTGTCCCAGAAAAATAGTATAATGTCTTTAAAATAGTAAATGGCTGATCCGAGCAGCGAAAGATACCAACACATATCAAGCCATGCCCTTCACCAAGTGAGCAGTATGCAAACAGCTATCAGTAGAGTTTACAGGCCGTTATATTATGAATAAGTTCAAGTGGATATAATCATAACAACCAAATTGTTGGATTATTATAAATAGCAATGATATGTGAATGACTTATTATTTTAATTCTAAAAATTTGTCATCAACTTTAATAAATGACTTGCCACAGTTATCACATTTGTAAATGCTTCCTTGAGCAGATGATAGTGATTGAAACTCCCTCACATCTCCCTCTGCCGCAATTCCGACTTCGGCTACATGTGTTAGAATTCCTTTCTCGCATGCTGTGCATGCACTATATTTTAACTGAGACATAATCTTATAACGCTAACTTTCCATATTGTAGTTATCATGATAACTTTGTTTTGATATGAAGCAGAATGTTTATTGAATATCAATTATTACGTCAAATGATGACAGGTATACAACAGCATATTGCCAAGATATGATGGAAACAAAAAATGCTTGATCTAGGAAATGGATAGAAATTTATCCATGTTTGATTATCTTAAATTAGTAATGCGCCAAAGCAACATAACCATCCCAAAGCGTGTGGCTAAAGGTAAAGGCAAAGGTAAGGATGAAGGTAAAGGCAAAGGCAAAAGTAAGCAAAAACATAGGGGATGTTTTGACGTCATGGAATTTTAAAAAATGACGCCCCTTTCCCTTTGTAGGCTTGAACGAAATCACTAATCCTTAGTTAACAATGATCGCTGTGCTCGGACTGAGCCACGTCTGCGGCGTTTACTATCGGTATATTATGCTGTCGAGATATTAGTAGGTTGAAAGTTGATCCGCTTCAATTGCCAGATTGGAAATTACAGTGGTTCTTCAGAAAAAGCAGTTGCCAATATTTTCGCATTTACATCATCCAGTTCCAACTGACCATCCAAATACTTGATAAGATTACTTGAAGTAATTATTCCTACCGTCTTATTCTGATCTACAACCACCAGATGTTTTACCTTGTTCTGTTGCATCAAACTGGCAGCTGTCTCTACTGTCGAATCTGGATCTATAGTTGCCACAGGTGAAGACATGATGTGTCGAATAATGTACTCGTTACTACTTGACTCTCTACAACATACTTGTGTGACTAGGTCTCTTTCGGTAACAATACCGACGGCTTGATCATTTACGTCCATTACAACTAATGAACTTACGTTCTTCTCTTTCATTTTTCTGGCAGCTGTATGCGCAGTATCTTCTAACCCAATAGTCTCAATCTTCACAGTCATTATTTCGCTCACGTTCTTCGGCATGACTATGAGCATCAAGTATCTATTTTTATACTTTATTATATCCGGAGTTAATCTCAAGCCATCCAATATTCTCAATGCCGAGATCTGAGCAAAATAAATATTTGTGACGTTCTAGACATGCCTAAATCAGTAGATTCTCATAACAAAGTCCAATTGCAAACGCTAAGTCTCCCTAATACGTTAATCTTATTCAAGCTCATACAACAGAAACTAGGAAAACCTGTAAAAATTATTTTTTCAGGTATTTGCAATTTACCCGATAAAAGATTCTGATGTCTTCCTTTATTAAAAACTCCAAAAGGAAATCGAGCAAAGTCTCACAATTCATAATGCAATTGAAGGAATCAGGTTTATCTCCTAATACCATTTACTCTGCATGACATGTCATCACTGAACATTCTTTGTCAGAATGAGATGACAATTGCCACAAGAATACCTGATGAAGCCAGTACCTTGCCCTACAATCGGTGGCATAAATCCCTTACTTTTCAAGTTTTCCTAAACATACATAATTTGAACGAATGTCTTGATTGCATTCCAACCACCAGACAGCGAAACAGTTAGTAAAAGACTTTAGGGGTTTAACGCATGATTTTGAAAAGGTTGTTTTCGCTGGTATAGCGGATCCCGATCTGCAACCCTCTGAAGCGAGAATAAAAAAAGTTATTGCGATTAAAATTAGTAGACGTAATATACAAGATGAGGCTAATGATCGATCTGGATGAGTGATCCGACAGGATGCAAATAGGTGCCATGCTTTATTTCATTATCGATGAGATTGGTAAGGAAAAAATTCAGAGCGGCGTTACCTCTGATATCGGATTATCCAGATATTACATAGAAATGATAATGGATAAATGCGAAGAGCGAATCGGTCCTGCGGATGATGAGACTTTAGGCTCACTTTGTGAAGGGTTGTTGCATTTTATGTTAACAGCGTGTACTTTGCCTTCTACAAGAAAAGTTCAAATCAATAATACGGATATAGATATAGTAATCCCTAGCCTTCAATCGCTGAAGAATTTCCCGAACAAATCACTTTTAATACAGATATCTAAAGAGGTTAATGGTATAAAACAAGCCCAAATTAACGAAATTGCACGATTTCAACCTAATAACAAGAATATATGGGTAATATCCAAGAGGCCACTTTCAATAGGGTACATAAATTATACAGTCAAACCAGAAGCAAATTCATTACCATCGCAAGAAAGACGGAGCTATCGCGATATCATAGTGGATATTCATAAATTTTTGGAAGAAACAGGAGATAAGAGCCTCAGGTTCATTCCGTGAAAGGGACCCTTGACTCATTTCCCTTTGTATATAATTTGAACTCCTAATGATCAATGTTACTCGCCTTAGCTCTGCTAAACTAAAAATGAGTCTATTCATAAGAATATAATTCGTAAATGTTACCACTTGACTTATCTATATAATTCCATTTATCATAAGGTAATTTCACATTGGTGAACTTGTTTCTGAGTAAACCATCAGATGTAAACACGTCATATACTGATTGACCAGCCAAAATCTGATTCGGTTGTGCGGCCGATGTTATCTTTGATGCAATACTTATGCACGGGCCTACCAAATCAATCGGAGCTATATCTATATTCTTCCCATATGGTATTACCAAAGAGAGACCGCAATCTAATCCCAGCTTTAATGTAATATGCGGAAGATTGTTGTCCCTTAATGCTGGATTTATGCATTCTCTAATGATCGAAAGAATACTCTTTACACAGTTTAGAGCATTTTCGCAGGCCTTCTTCTTATCAAATTCTGCCGGAAATATTCCAATTACAGAATCACCGACATATTTTAAGACATATCCCCCATGTCCTTTTATTGCCAGTCGTGACCCTTGTGAGAAAAGCTGTACTATTGTAGCAAATTTGACTGGCGGCAAGGTAATACTCATTTGAGTCGATCCATTAATATCAACAAATAAGACAACCATCATAGCGTTCGAATTTACATGTCTTTTCAACAAATGTTTCGATTGCTCAGTAGTCAAGTCAAATTCCAGACCATATTGTATTGTATGTATTACTCGTGCCCTAATTTGTCCCACATCTTGAGCTGAAGGAAACAATATTCTTTATTCTTCCATATGCATATTACGTATGAATACTCTTTAATGTTATGTATTGACCGTAGCAGACGAGGACCAATGATTGACAACCAATAAACATGCTCGCAACTTATTTGTAAATCTCTAATGACTTGAATCACATGAAGAACTATTTGATAGCCCTACCAATACCTAGATCACAATCTTCTCTATTTCTCCTCATTTGAAGGGGATTCATAAAACGTGTGGTCAAATAGCGGTCAGATGGAATTTGGAAAGAAATGGAATGGGTGTAAATAGTTCCTGGCTAGCGACCAACTTACTAATGTCTAGATGAATGCTTTATCCAAGATTAACAAAATCGAATTGTGTTTGAAAAGATTAAACGGGTTTTCGAGTCATTGACATGTGGCAGGCTTCTTTGGCTAAATGCTTTTATGTCATGCTTATACTGTTCTGTCATATCAACAACTCAATTTAGCTCTGAATCACGTGGTCAGTATAAAGCGAAGGCTTACGCTGCTGCGGGTGCGAAATCGCCGCTTGCGCCCACCACGATCCCGCGGCGCGATCCCGGCGAACACGACGTTCAGATCGAAATCCTTTTCTGTGGTATCTGTCACTCTGACCTCCACCAAGTCCGTAACGAGTGGAGTGTGATGCCCACTGTCTATCCATGCGTTCCCGGACATGAGATCGTCGGCCGTGTCACCCACGTCGGCTCCGCAGTCACCAACTTCAAGCCCGGCGACCTTGCTGCAGTCGGCTGCTTGGTTGACTCCGACAGCAACTGCCACGAGTGTCAGGCCGGTCTCGAGCAGTTCTGCCTGCACATGACCCTCACCTACAACTCTCCAGACGTGCACCTTGGAGGCGTCACGTATGGCGGCTATTCCGACAGTATTGTGGTCAAAGAGCACTTTGTCCTACACGTTCCTTCCAACTTGAATCTCGCCGGAGTCGCGCCTCTCTTATGCGCCGGAATTACAACATACTCGTCTATGCGGCATTGGGGCGTCACCAAAGGCAAGAATGTCGGTGTGGTTGGTCTCGGCGGGCTGGGTCATATGGCGGTAAAGTTTGCTCATGCGCTTGGAGCCCATGTCGTAGTCTTTACCACTTCGCCCAACAAGAAAGAAGACGCGCTTCGCCTCGGCGCAGACGAAGTGATCATTTCGCGAAATACCGATCAGATGAACAAGCACGTAAACAGCTTCGACTTCATCCTCGACGCTGTCTCTGCCGAGCACGACATTAACACATACATACAATTACTCCGTCGCGACGGCAACATCACACTCGTCGGCGCACCGGACAAGCCTCATGCTGTCTCGGCCTTTGGCCTGCTGTTCAAGCGTCGTAGCGTTTCAGGCTCACTCATAGGGGGTCTTGCCGAAACGCAGGAGATGCTCGACTTTTGCGGCAAACATAACATCACTGCCGAGGTAGAAGTCATCCCAATCCAGAAGATCAACGAGGCTTACGAAAGACTGTCCAGTGCGGATGTAAAGTATCGGTTCTCCATTGATATGGCTTCTCTCAAATCACAGTAACACGGCATGGTGGTTCGCTTCTAGCCTTTTTGCTATATTCAAGGTTAGGCAGTTCCCCGCAGGATTTGAACAGGGCAAGATAAGGAAATATTGGGAAAGTGATCTGGAATTAGAGACTTGGTTCGACCCTGAATTTCAAGACTTTATTGATACCGAAATAGTTAGTAAGACAATTCCAAAGCAGAAAATGTAATAAGAGAATCCGGTTGATTATTTATTCATGCTCGCGAACGGGACGTTGCAATAGGGGAAGTTGTGGTTGTCTTCAGGTTCTTGGTCAGGAATTAGGTCTGATTATGGTACTACCGGGTTGACATATTGTGGTAGTATTCGATCCGTTACTATTGCAATCGGCTCCATTTGCAATGATGTCTGTATTTGTACCATTATTTTGACAAGTACCAGAATTTGCGCAGAGTGTTGTTTGGATGGTAAAGCTCGCTTCAATTTGATTAAAACATTGAGACATCCTCAAGCATGTAATTTCTTGAATATGTCAACCATCACAGCAGTATTATTATCCTGAGCGAACACATTATTATCACTGTCATTCTTGCTCAAGGAAAATACTGAAGTACTCGTGAACACTGTAATGCAGACTATCACAAATGCGATCTTGAAATCTCTGTTTAATATCAAGCATTGAATGAAGTTGTATACGCATTTAGAAGCTTGTTTTCCATCTTCTCTAAATTAAAGATAAGTTATGCAAGAACTATAGAAGGACATACCTTAAATCTTCTCTTCACTTTAGCGACTGTCTGACTTTAAGTTCAGCGCCCTAACTACGCTTTTCATGTCTTTGCCTGACGACTCGCCTTTTATCTGCTAATTCTTTCTTTGAGTTAACCTCCCTAATCTGTTCACAATCCTAAACTAGTAGTTCAGTAACTGAAAGAGGGCTGGAGTATCCCCAGAATAGTAATGTTACATTATGGTTCTTTTACTATGCCAGAATTCTTCGTGTTCATTCCTCTCCTCTTTCAAACAGTATTTCAAATTACAGAAATGGCATTTCAAGCCTGGTTTTGGCGCAGGTTTGTTTTTCACTTTTATGGTATCATTCACCTGGGTATATGAGCTCGAGTCAACCTCATTATTCTCATCACTATTAATTTTGAACTCTTTTGCTTCAGAAATTTTTGAGTCAAGTGATATCACATATTTGTTTGCCAGATAGTAAATAACCCATTGAGATAGAGTATAGTACCAATTGAAGTCGTAACCGGTTTTATAAGGGCGTTCATCAAGCCTCTTAACCAGCACGTCTGAATTATTTGATGTGATCACTACTATAGCCGAATTGAATTTTATAGCAAACTCCGAAAGAATGTTGTCACTCCACAGTTCCATGAGTTGTTCGGTCATTATAGCTTCATTTTCAATTGCCATGCCTTAATAACTCTGCTGTAACTGATACCGATAACAAAAAGGAGGTTAAGGAATAGACGTAAAGAATGGCTTAGTGTTTGTTTCTACTTGCTAGGAAGTGGTCATATTAGTTGGACCAACCATATTACCACTAGTAACATTTCCACTAGTCATATTTCCTTCCAGGGTGGCATTTGTTCCACTAATCATGTTACTCTCTGAGATACTCATGTTCTGTGGGCTCCTTTACGGAATTCAGTCCTATTATTGCAAGAGCTTAATCATTTTCAACCTGCTAACGTAAGTAGTCCTTCTAACAGATTTGGGGATAAGAAGTTAGATGTGCGATTACCAGTTAGAAGAGGCGCAAATACTGTTTCCCTAATACCCAATTTAGCTATCTCATTAGATCTTTCTAATTTGAAGGGCAGCAACGGGGATGAAAATGGCAACATATCAGCAATGATGCACCATGTGACTCCTATTTTAATACAAGACAAGTTGTTTAATAATAATGCGTAACATAGTTACTCAATTTTTACCTTGGATCATGAGGAAGGGACCGGAGTAACGGTTAATTCGCTTTGTGGCGACGAAGGTAAAATCTGAATGCCTACAACTTGATTCGTTACTTTCTTATTCCCGTATGCATCGTTATATGTCAACTGGACATTCAAAGTTTCTAACGTACCTGCGGCAAGATTATTTGGAAAAACGACAGTATCTATTTCTCTACCCTGAGATACGGGAACAGTACCTAAATTAAAGGTAGTACCTCCCAAAATAATAACAGGTATGACACTAGATTGCTGAACGACATTTCTTGATATATTTCCCGCTAAGGCTGGCGTAATGATATTGTTATTCGTTGCGGCTTCAGAATGACAAGATTATAGGATTCAATGGACCTGAAAATATATACGGCTTAGATGGAAAAGATTACATCCAAGGCTTTAGCGACGCAGATGTGATATATGGAGGAAAAGGAGATGATACCATACAAGGTGGCGAGGGTTCAGACACAATCTTCGGTCAATATGGTAACGACTTCCTCTTTGGCGATGCAGGAACTAATCTTGTATTCGGTGGTGGTGGAAACGCGTTGTATGGTGGAAAAGGAGATGACCATCTTTATGGCAGCGCTGACTCTGACGTGCTTTTTGGAGGACCAGGACACGATGTCTTTGATTGTGGAGAGGGAGTTGACCTTGTTAGAGACTTTGATCCTAAAGAGGATACAGCAACTACTAACTGCGAAGTATTGAGGTAGTCTGAGCACATTTGTACCCTCCTCACCCGACAGCTATTTGTTAAAAACCTATTATCGTGGCATGAATTATGTAGGTTTGAACGAAATCAGTAGTGCAAATTGTAGCCATTTCCAATAACAGTCAACGTCCACAAAGCCTCTTTTTTTCAACAAACTGATCTCGCTTTCAACGGTATTTAAGCGTGCTTCATGATTCCTATTAGGTGCTCTTTGACCACCTAGGGCCCTTCTGAAATGTTGACTCAGTCTTCTAGACCTTGATGCAAAGTGATCTAGGTTGCAAAAGACGCCACCAGATCTTATTATGGAATAAATTTCTGAATATAGAGCTTTTTTGCGTTCTAGTTTTAGGTGATGTATTGCCAGGCTGGATATTACCGCATCAAAATCTCCTAAACTTGGAAGAGGGGAGTCTAGATTATGTTGAACAATGCTGACAGAGTTATCCCTTCCAAATCGTTGCTTTAAAGTTCTGAGCATAGGTGGAGAAAAGTCGATTGCTACGTATTTTGCGGATGGGATTTTCGTTTTTAATAACTTTATCAACCTCCCATCGCCTGTACCTAAATCAAGAACTCTCCTTGTTGTTTTTGGAATAAAGTCCAATAATACATTCTCGCCCTCCTTTCTGTGAGGTATTTTATCTGCGCTCTCGAGATACCCTTCTACTCGTTCTAAAGTTAACCAGTGACTAGGATCATTAATTCTTGAATTCAACATTCTAACATTTTCAGCAACCTGGGACATATATGTCAGTTGCGAATTTGGTTGGATACAGAACGAAATTTATTACTACTAGATCCTCGGTTCGGCGTCTGGATTTTCTTGTTCTGTGAACTTGAACGATCTTAATTCTTCCATTGCATTAAGTTCTCCTTCTTTTATGATCTGTTTTATAGTATCTACTGAAAAGTCGGCGTTTTGTTGAGAATATGGCCGTTCAGGACTCTTGCGGATTATTCTTGTAACACTCAATATCTTCGCCCCATGTCGCTTAACTAGAAGGTCATAACTTTTTTCTATCTCTCCCATTTGATCAGTTGTAAGATGGGAATGTTCACATTGATGTAACGCGTCGTACAATCTTTCTATTAGATCAACTTGTCTGTTAATAAACTTCGAGAGCTTTATGAGGTTGGAAGTTTTATCGCAGAACATTATATCTTTTGCTCTTGACTGAACTTCAGTCATATTTGCTGGAAGTCTTTCGATCTTTCTCGGATAATTTTCAATCATAAAGACATGTTTGTTAACTGAAGGCGAAGCTTCCAAAACTTCCCTAATAGGACTATTACTTAAGAGAGCACCGTCCCATCCAAATACATTCTTCTGGGCTTCTACCCATGGAAATCCATATTGGGGATATCCGGTACTAGCCAAGAGATGCTTTACATTTATTTGAATTTTTCCCGAGTCAAAAACAATGGGCTCGGCGGTAAGTACATTGGCCGCTGTTACTATCAACCGTATTGTATTGGGGTTATTGTCTTGATCAGCATACAATGAACCAGGAGAAAGCTTTTTGAAATCTACGTATTTTTCTATGGTTTGTGCCAAAGGTGTATTATCATAAAGGTATGTCCAATCTTGTGGAAATTCATTAATATCAACTATTGGTAGAAACCACCTGGGAATGAAAAATTTTGGAACGCCAAAAAGTGTGGAGTTTAAGGAAGCGGACGGCGATTTGACCATCACCATGGCATTGTTCTTCCGATCAAAGTCTAAGGTGTAGAAATCAGGGATTATCTTGATACTACTCTCAGCCAATTCTAGCCAAAAATTTTCTAAATCTTCACTTGGATTATCTCCCTTACTCGCAGCGATAATCGCTCCGTTGACGGCTCCTATAGATGTTCCTGAAATTATATCGAATTTTATATCTTTCTTGGCAAAAGCTTTCATAACTCCACAAGCAAATGCACCAAGTGAACCACCACCTTGCAAAACTAATACATTTTCAACTGATTGTTTCAAGTCTTTATCTCTGTATAGTAAGCGGTCTATAATCCTTAGTTAACAATGATCCGTGTATCGCGACTAGAACTCATTGCTGTAAATAGAGATAAAATATTCGCGTCATAGTTAGAAAACAGCTGACAGTTTTTATTAACAGTTTATATATTATTTAGCACATCAAATCAGATATAATAAGTTTGGATAATATTCTATTTGATATTTCACAGATAGGAAACTCTCTTCATTTCTTAGCAAGGCGTCTTTCACATTTTACTTATACTATCAACCTTTAAAGACAGATTATGGATACGAAGAAAATTGGAATATTCGCAATCCTGTCACTTTCAATTGTGGCAGTATTAACGGGGACAGCGGGCATGAGTCTTTTATCACCTGTGTTTGCGGGTGGAGATCATCACGGCCACGATGGCAAGAAATGTAAGAAAAATGACGACAATAACTGTAACGATACAGAAAATAACCAAAAACTAACGCCGAAGGAGGAATGTGATAACGAAAATACAATCAAAGATCACAGCAAGAAGAATGACAATGGCAATGTATTGGTATGCACTACCGATGCAGTCAACCTCAAAGATTCAGTGCTACTCAATTCTACTATATTTGGTGACACAATCGCACCAATATTTTAGTAGGACAAATCCCAAATAAGGAAGTCCCAAACTTTTTATTTTTTTTAATTTAGAAACTATGGCTTCCAGCATTATCATCTTCTTCTGTTTCTTCCTTAGTATCTCTCGATATGTTAGAAGTAATCTCATTTGTTTTTGCGGACCTTATAACCTGGTCTCATATCAAACCTTAATATTTCGATGTTTGAAGATACGAAAATATGAATGTTGAAGAATTCGAAAAGAGAGCAGAATCCATCGTTGACGATGAATTAGATAATATTAAAACTGTGCTAAAAAAGATACCAGATCCAGAAGCGAAAGAAGAGGCTGATCGACTTGGCCTCAGCACGATAGATGTAGACATCAAAAATAATCCACTTGCGTACAATATTTTGAAGAACTTTGTAGCAAATATGATATTAGAACAGGTGAAAGATAAGTCCAAGAAAATTAATTATGAGCAGATAATAAAAGAAATAGTTACACACATAATGACGTTCTCGGATACAAAGCCGGATTGATAAAACCTTAAGACTATCATGCGGAATTCGCACTTATCAACGCTGTCTGCCAAGTCCCACTCTATTAGTAATTAATATCTCTAGGGCGGTATTTTTCTATTAATTTTATAAAGTCATTTAACGAAAACGGTTTTTGGAATATTTCTTTAATATCATGCAATTCTGAACGAGGGAACTGTTCTACCCACTCTCGTCAATCATTTAGTGCTGAATTTAAAGAAGGGGCTACGATACAGAGGGGGAGTCGGTGTCAAATATCCGCTTTTTTTGCAGTCATATACCCATAACAAACCCATGCTCCAATAATTAGTAATAAGATGCCTATGAAGGGATAGTATACATTCTGCAAGCCGGTAGAAGATCCAGTGAAAATTTTATGCAGGACGGCAATTCCAAATGCAATTAGAATTGATCCAATAACGAGGCCTACAACCATACAATTATGGTCGTTCAATGTTTATTTCAATTAACTCCAAACTACCTAGATGCTCCCTCTCTCCATGGTGTGACAATAGATATTAGTTGCATGTGGGCTTTTTGGTGTTAGAAACATTTTTAATATGATCTCGCAAATAGTCTTTGACCATTTTTGCTTCTCTCAAGAGTGGTTCCTATGTAAATAGGCATCCGGGCTGTGTGGCTGGGCTCCGTGCCCTTACTTTTCATTTGACTAGACATTTTGTGTATTATTCCCTCTCTCCCTCTCTACTCGGTACTATGCCTGCTAATAGTGACTAGTATGAAAGGATAGTTACGCAAACGTAATCCGACAGACTAGCCTAAGACACGTTGGTTTCTTTCTGGCTGTTGGAAAACTTGATTGTGCTCCAAACCATTCAGGTATCCCAAATAATATCTTTGGACCTTGATTCCGCTATCAATTGGTGTAGTCAGTAGGGCCCATCAGTTCCCTTTCTTTTTTCTGGCTGATGTTCTTTTGGAGAGATTCTAACTTATCTAAGTTCCATTGGTTCCTTCTAAACCACACAGTTTCGAATGGTTAGGGACGAACTATCGGCGGCTGACCTGGTAAGCAAGTTGTAGTAGTGCCGGGAGCGCCACTGGAGCAGGAAGTGGCCCCGATTGCTCTTACGTTCGTGTTTTGTCCGCTATTAGTGCATACCGTCCCGTTCACGCATTGATTCAGATTGTTGACTCCACCGCTCGCACATGTTGAATCGAAATCACAAACATCTCGTTGACTACTAGTACCAGGACTGTTGTTCGCATTATTCGTACATTTACTAGTGTGGGAGCAGAAATTGTTTTGATTCTCTATTATATTGAATGACCCAGAATTTCCTGGCGGCAGGTCACTAATGAAGGACCCTTCATTTGTACACGTTGAAGAAAACCTACAACGATTGTGCTGATCAACGAGCCCCAAACTAACAGATGGCCAGAAGTCACCAAACGGTAAATGGCTATCAAAATGGAATGCATTCGACAAGGTGACGGTAACACCACAGTGATGGATAAGGCAGTGTGTCAAGTCAGTGCAATGATGGCGAATGTTGATGTTCAAATTATGGGATTAGCGAAATCGAAGACGATTTTGAAATTATCTTCGTCCGAATATTTTTTTCTTCGATCCAAATACATGTAAACGTCTTACGATTAAATTTATGGCTAAATACGAGAAAGAGGACGCTATGAGCGATGCTATTGTTGCGGCTTGTACTGCAGGATAGTCGATTCTCAATAATTCCAGTAGAATAAAAAATCTCGTTACATTACTGATTATATCAAATATGGAATCAGCAAATATCATCTTTGTTACGATTTGTTTTAAAACTGGAAGGTTTAACTTTCCAGTAAATCTTTTTGTATATTTCTTCCTATTATCAAGATGAAACAAAATAACAAAAACTAGTTTTGAGAATGCGAATCCTGTTATTACTGTTAATGCAGAATTTGCAAAATTGTCAGTGGAATATTTCGTAGACGCATATGCAACCACGAGACTAACAATAAAACCAACAGTGCCTGAGAGTAGTAGATTCTTGTTGAGAGAAATGGCGCTGCTATACCTTTTGTAAAATTTGTTAAAGAAATTTGTTACCACTACGAGATCTTCCTTTCACTCAGTAGTTTATATGGCAAACAATCATTTATGAATATTCGTATAAAATAAAAGAAACAACAAATCCAACGTCAAAAAGCTAGATCGCGAACTGTACTTGATCTAGTTGTTCGTGTTACTTAACTTTAATTCCCAGTTTGATTCCCAGTTTGATTCCCAGTTTGATTCCCAGTTTGATTCCCAGTTTGATTCTCTACAATGTTTGCTGTAATATTAGACATCTCTTCTGAAACGCCATTCGTGAGGTTAGCTAAAGCACTGTTGTTTCCCGTAAAATTAGATACTCCTTCTGAAATACCAGTCGTGAGGTTTGCTAAAGCGCTGTTGTTAAATTGCTGGGTGTTACTTCCAGTCAAGTTTTCAAGCTCCTTGGCAGTTCCAATACCTGTGTCATTTAGTGAGTTTCCCATAGTCGCATTTGAAGTCAAATTGCTGCCTGCAGACATATTTTGAGCACTGGCAACGCCAACATAACCTACGATAGAAGCGATATTAAGTAATGTGAAACTAGATATGAACATCAATACAAACGTACATCTATCCTTTTTCATCAATTAATGTATCAAAATATTACTAATTGAAGGAATAAGTTGTGAAGATGAACCCAATTTTCTTACACTAGAATTGGCGATAATCTCGAGTCAGGCTTATCCTTGGTTTCCCTTTTTCATATACGACGTTGCTATTTCTAGTATCTTTGCCCGCAGCAATTATATTTTAGTATCATTGCTCAACAGGTAATAAGGTAAGTTGTAAACTAAACCAAAAAAGATGCAATTAATGGACAAACACATGGATAACGTCCCTACAAGTGGTTACACTAAATTAATACGATTTATCATATATTATATGTAATGACTGATTCTAAGGCGGGATTATCCAGTAGCAGCACCAGAATAGTTAGAGTAATGGCAGGAGTAATAGTTTCGGTAGTTGCTCTGTCCTATTGACATCACTGGGACGGCTCAAGAACAGCGAATAAACATTGAGGATAACTAAACCTCGTTGGTCACACCCTATCCAATTCGAGTCTAACTCGAGGACAACCTGTATCATAGAATCGATTCCTGTTATGCTTGACTTGAAGGCACAGAAATAGTGCTCGTATGGTTTGTTATGTTGTGATAGATTTAGGCATATTGTTAAAACTAACACACCTAAACTAAGCTGTATATTTAAAACATAGTTCCTGTAAAGTAGTATATGGACGATAACAAAACAAAGCCTATTTCCGATAATAATAAGGATGCGTCAGTAGGACGGTATAAAGCCCTCAAGAGACCATCTGCCGATACTGACAACCCACTGGTCAAGGTGTTAGATTCCATGGTTAGTGGATTGGAGGGGTCTTTGGGCAAACGCACATATCTTTGTGGCAATCCTGATTGTGGAACATTGATTATATTTCATACTAAAGAACCCCGACCTATCGTTTGTCATAGATGTGGATCTGAAATCGACTGGGAAGGAGAATATATAACAACAATCAGAATATGTCCTAAATGTAACAAGGAGTATGATAGTACTGCAAATTACTGTCCATTCCACTCTCCTCCGGTATCATTGATAGAAAAAGAGCTAGAAAAGCATGGGAGCTCTTTTCTATAAGAAAAATTGGTCCGAGATTCCCAAATTCCATTTTGGAACTTGAACTACATTGAGGACATGCTTTGCTTCTTTGTGTTGTCAGAGTAATTATGTCGACGGCCTGCCCGTCGAACCAAACACAGGGGGATAATTAACGAAAGTGCAAGGCAATTCACGGTATTGAAAGGTAATGAACCCCATATAATGTCAAAGTTTATATGTCGCCATACACTACCATATAATGGTTACAAATGACAGACACAAATAAAATTAAAGAAAATACTACAACAAGCACTATTGCACAAGATAGTTCTGAAATCTTTGATACATATAAGCAAGGCGTGTTAAGAGTTACTGAAGGAGTATCTAAATTCCAACCACAATATGCACAATCAATTTCAAACCTACAACAAGAATACATACAGATGACAAAAGAATTCGTTAACAAGGTATTTGCAGCACAAAGAAATTGGGCAGGAAGCAACGTAACATCTACTAGCACAACATTTCCAACTTCTACATATGCACCATATGCAGAACAATTTAGAAGACAATCTAACGAAATCACTGCACAAGCATTGAGTGTATTTGACACATCAAATCAACTAGCAATAAACGCAATAAACGCAGCAAGAGAGAA